>CAZTHW010000048.1:13318-13845 GCA_964613595.1 uncultured Desulfobacteraceae bacterium
CCAGAGATAATCGTTTATTTTGTGAATTTCCATGGCGATCCTCCGGGCGTTCAGACATCGAATATCACGCTGGTTTCCCAGTGTCGGTCGCGGGAGATGATCTCAGCGCCGTGATATGTCACCGCCTTAATATCTGTATAAATCACATGGGCTTCCGGATCAAAGGATTGTGTCCGGACCGTTGCCCGCAGATTTTTCTCCGATAACGCAGAGATCTGCACGGATGCCACCAGTTCCAGGTTCGCGCTCCACAGCATCAGCAATTCCCGGAGCCAGTTAATGAGCAGATCGGTCTGATCAATTCCCTCGATGGACAGTTTTTTGGTTTTGACGGGTATCACCCGCGAGTTGCCAGCGATCAGTTCAAACATGGCCCGGCAGGCCTCGGCAAAAATCCCGGCCGGCGAGCCGGCCCAGACCCGGATTCCGGTATCTGCCGTATGATCAATAACTTCGTATGGCATCAGGGTTGTTTCCAGGCAATTTTCCCGGTATTTTCCGTGTGATATCCGCCAAGCGCATTTACC
>CAZTHW010000049.1:0-13826 GCA_964613595.1 uncultured Desulfobacteraceae bacterium
GCCTCGGGATGTCCATGGTGGCCAACCGGTTTGCCGGGGTACGCGGGGCGCTCTGCAACGACCTGTTTTCCGCCATCATGAGCCGGCGCCACAACGATGCCAATATCCTGATCATGGGCGGCCGGGTGATTGGCTCTGAACTGGCCCGGGAAATCGTGCGGACCTGGCTGGAGACCCCGTTTGAAGGGGGACGCCATCGCCAGCGACTGAAAAAATTCTGCGAATTTTAAGCCCCCGCATTTCTGCACGGTTTTTGCGACCCGGCCGGACAACCACCAGACGAGAGGAAACAGCAATTGACCGATATTACGGATAAAAGCGCAAAGGCCAGCGACCTGGTTTTAAAGATGAGCGCCCTGGAACAAATCGACCCGGATATCGCCGGGGCGATTGCCGACGAATACGACCGGCAGAAAAACACCCTGGAGCTCATTGCCTCGGAAAACATTGTCAGCCCGGCGGTCATGGCCGCCCAGGCAAGCGTGATGACCAATAAGTATGCCGAAGGGTATCCGGACAAACGGTATTACGGCGGATGCGAATTTGTCGATATCGCCGAAACCAAGGCCATCGAACGCGCAAAAGATCTTTATGGCGCCGAATATGCCAACGTGCAGCCGCATTCCGGATCCCAGGCCAACATGGCGGTCTTTTTTGCGCTGCTGGAACTCGGTGATACCATCCTGGCCATGGACCTGGCCCATGGCGGGCACCTCACCCACGGCGCGGCGGCCAGTTTTTCCGGGCGGTTTTACAAGTTCGTACACTACGGCGTGGACAAAAACACCGGCCGAATCGACTACGACCAGGTGGCCGCGCTTGCCGAAAAGCACCGGCCGAAAATGATTATCGCAGGGGCCAGCGCCTATTCGCGGGTTATTGATTTTAAAAGATTTTCCGAAATTGCAAAATCCGCAGGCGCCTATTTCATGGTGGATATGGCCCATATCGCCGGGCTCATCGCAGCAGGCGAACACCCCTCCCCCGTGCCCTACGCAGATGCCGTAACCTCAACCACGCACAAGACCCTGCGCGGCCCCCGGGGCGGATTGATCCTGGCCAAGACCAACCTTGACAAGAAGCTCAACAAGGAAATCTTCCCGGGTATCCAGGGCGGCCCCCTGATGCATGTGATCGCGGCCAAGGCAGTGGCTTTCAAAATGGCCAAATCCCAGTCATTCAAGGACTACCAGGCAAGGGTAGTCCAAAATGCGCGGACCCTGGCCGGGATACTGCAGGAAAACGGAATTGAACTGATTTCCGGGGGAACGGACAACCACATGATGCTTGCCGATCTGCGCAATCTGGGCATCACCGGGAAAAAGGCCGAAGAAGTCCTGGGAATGGCGGGCATTACGGTAAACAAGAACGCAGTCCCGTATGATACGGAGAGCCCGTTTGTGACCAGCGGCATCCGAATCGGCACGCCGGCGGTGACCACCCGGGGGATGAAAGAAGCGGAAATCAAGGAAATCGGCGGGTTCATCGTGGATGTATTAAAACACCCCGATGATACAGATGGGATCGATCAAATCCGAAAACAGGTGGAAACCCTGTGCTCCGGCTTCCCGCTGTATGATGCAACCGCATAACCGCCCGCCTTCGTCCCTGCCGACGCTGACTTCTCACCGGGCGGGCGTTTTGCGATGAAAAGGCACCAGATACCATGACCCGAACCGGTCAGCGGCCATCGTGGGACACCTACTTCATGGATATCGCAAACCTGGTATCCAGACGCTCCACCTGTTTGCGGCGGGCGGTCGGCGCGATTGTCGTCAAGGAGCATCGCATCCTGGCCACCGGATACAACGGCGCTCCTGCCGGAATCCGCCACTGCGCAGAGGTCGGCTGCCTGCGCGAATCCATGAACATCGAATCCGGCCAGCGGCACGAACTCTGCCGGGGCATTCACGCGGAACAAAACGCCATTATTCAGGCGGCATATCACGGCGTGCCCATACGAGGTGCCATCCTCTACTGCACGAACCTGCCGTGTGCGATCTGCACCAAGATGCTCATCAATGCCGGCATTGCCGAGATTTGCTACCAGGAAGGCTATGCTGACCAACTGTCGCGGTCCCTTCTCGATGAGGCCGGCATCATTCTGCGGGAGGTCAAAGGAGGCTGCTGATGAAATGCCCGTTTTGCGGAGAGAACAACAACAAGGTCATTGATTCCCGGCTGAGCAAGGAAGGCAACGCCATTCGCCGGCGGCGGGAGTGCATTGACTGCGCCCGGCGGTTTACCACCTATGAAATCGTGGAGGAAATGCCGCTGATGATCATCAAGAAAGACAAGCGGCGGGAGGTTTTCAGCCGGGCCAAGGTCCGCTCCGGTCTCAAAAAGGCATGCGAAAAGCGGGAAATCAGCATGAACAGCATTGAGACCTTTATCGAGGAACTCGAAAGAGACCTCAGGGAATCCGAGGAAAAGGAGATCCCCTCACGGGTTCTCGGGGAAAAGATCATGGCCAAGCTCCACGAGCTCGACAAGGTGGCCTATGTCCGGTTTGCCTCGGTCTACCGCGATTTCAAGGACGTCCACGACTTTGTCACCGAGCTCAGAACGCTGCTCGACCACCGCTAAACGTCCCCCCACAGGCATTTCGCGGAACCTTTCTTTTTTGAAAATCCATTCAATGGAATCACAAAGGACAGGAAGAAATTCATATTATTTACTTACTCCGATTCTCTTAAAACTTAACACTTAAAACTTAATCACTTATTTAATTTCAATGTCTACCGATACGGATTACATGACAATCGCCCTTGCGCTGGCCGAAAAAGGCCGCGGATACACTTCGCCCAATCCCATGGTGGGCGCGGTGATCGTAAAACACGGGCAGATCACCGGGCAGGGATGGCACGAAAAGGCCGGCGGCGCGCACGCGGAGGTGAATGCCATTGCCGATGCCGGCGGCCGGGCACCGGGGGCAACCATGTATGTCACGCTCGAGCCCTGCAACCACCAGGGAAGGACCCCGCCGTGCACCGAAGCGATCCTGAAAGCCGGAATCTCCCGGGTGGTTTGTGCCATGGCCGACCCGAACCCCGATGTCGCCGGCGGCGGCGCCGCGTACCTGGCTGAAAACGGGGTGGACGTGGAAATCGGCATATGCGAAACCACGGCAAAACGATTAAACGAGTGCTTCATCAAGTACGCAACCACCCGCCGCCCTTTTGTGGTGTTGAAATGCGCAGCCACCCTTGACGGCAAAATTGCCACCTGCAGCGGGGATTCCAAGTGGGTTACCGGAGAAGCCGCCAGAAAGCACGTGCACCAATTGCGGCACTGGCTGGATGCCATCCTGGTGGGCATACGCACGGTCCGGGCCGATGACCCCAGCCTGACCGCGCGCCTGGAAGACAAAACCGGTCGGGACCCGATCCGGATAATACTTGACACGCGGCTTTCCATCCCTGATGATGCCCGTCTTCTCCGGCAGGCCTCTGGCGCGCAGACCATTATCGCCGCAGGCAAGCAGGCGGACCCGAAGAAAGCCGCACGCCTGCGGCAGATGGGTGCCCGCGTGCTGCACCTGCCGGCCGGGGACAACGGGGTGGACCTGTCGGCCCTGATGGAAAATCTGGGCGACATGGGCATCACCGGTGTTCTGGTCGAAGGCGGCAGCCGGGTGTCCGGCGCCTTCCTGTCGGCTGGACTGGTGGATAAAATCTGTTTTTTTTATGCGCCCAAAATCCTTGGCGGCGAGGGCATCCCGATCTGCAGCGGCCCCGGGCCACATGCCATGACCGGGGCAAAGACGGTGACAGACATTCGGGTTTCCCGTTTTGCCGAGGATATCCTGGTTGAAGGATATATCGAATAAATTTCCAATGCTTACATAAAAGTCGGCGGAATTCTGCAAAACGTGATTGCCATTTACACTGTCTTTTTGTAAGTTTATTTTTTTACGAGGCCATTATTCTTTGATAAGCCTGTAAAAAGTCTTTTTTACAGGCAGTGTTAAGTTTTAAGTGATTAAGTGGTTAAGTAAAATCAAAAGATTATATTTTCATTGCTTGGTGGACGGAACATTTTTTAGGCTTCTAAGGAAATCCCTTTTTTGCGCTCTTGCGAAGTTGCACTTTGTTGCCCTGACGGCGGTGCGGAAAAGCGGGTTTCCGAGCGGAAATTGAGACTCGAAGAGGCTCCTGGAGCGAGGAAACTCCTTTTTCGCACCGCCGATCAGCCAAGATGCCTGCGGATTTCCTTTGTTGCAAAAATACCGCGCCGGCGGGATAAACAGCTTTTTACGAAGCCATTATTCTTTGACCATGGTGTGAAAAATGTTTACAGGCATTATCGAAAGCCTGGGAACCATTGCAGATATCCGGCCGGCCGGTGCGGGGCGGCGCCTGGCGATCCGGGCCGGCTTTGAATTGAGCGGATCGCGGATCGGAGACAGCATTGCTGTCAACGGCGCGTGCCTGACCGCCGTGAAAATCTCGGAAGCTCGCTTTGAAGCCAACGTCTCCGGGGAAACCGTTGCGCGCAGCACACTGGCAGAGGCGCGATCCGGTGACCGGGTAAACCTGGAACGGGCCCTGCGCCTGTCAGACCGGCTCGACGGGCACTTGGTTTCCGGCCATATTGACGGCACGGCCCGCGTCCATTACAAAAAGGATATGGGCGGCAGCCTTGTCATCGGGTTCCGGGTGCCCCCGGAACTGAGCCGGTACATGATCCCGAAGGGATCGGTGGCGGTCGACGGTATCAGCCTGACCATCAACACCTGCAGCCGGGAGGCGTTTGAAATCGCCGTGATTCCGCATACAGCCGAAATCACGACAATCGGCCGGAAAAACCCGGGCGACCGGGTCAATATTGAAACCGATCTGATCGGAAAATACGTGGAAAAATTCGTCAAGGGGGATGATCCCGACAATTCGGAGCCGGGCGGCATCGATCGGGAGTTTTTGGCAAAAGCCGGGTTTCTGTAAAACCGGAAAAAAACTTTAGGCTCTGATTTTACTTAGTGCCCGAACGAAAACCAGGATTTTTTGTCAAGATCAAGGAAGGCGAAAATTTTAACCGCAGGCATACTCGAAGTATTCTGAGGATTAAAATTTGAGCCTGACACAGATATTGGCGAAAAAGACGGTTTTCGTTCAGGCACTACTTAACCACTTAAAACTTAACACTACCTGTAAAAAAGACTTTTTACAGGCTTCTCACAATCAAATACAGGCCATGAAACCCGGTATAACGCCGCATTTCCGGTTTCGTGCGCCGGGAGTTAACGGAGCAATAAAAATGGGACATTTAACAATTGAAGAAGCCATCCATGAAATCCGGGCGGGCCGGATGGTGATCTTGGTCGACGACGAGGACCGGGAAAACGAGGGAGACCTCACCATGGCGGCCGAGGCGGTCACCCCGGAAGCGATTAATTTCATGGCCAAATACGGCCGCGGGCTTATCTGCCTTTCCCTGACCCCGGAAATCGTCGAGAATCTGGAACTTCCCATGATGGTCCGGCACAACACCTCGCCCTTTGAAACCGGATTCACGGTTTCCATCGAGGCCAAGCACGGGGTGACAACCGGCATTTCCGCGGCAGACCGGGCAACCACCATTCAAACAGCCATTGCCGATGGCGCCACCGCAGATGACCTGGTCATGCCCGGCCACGTTTTCCCCCTGCGGGCCCGGCGAGGCGGTGTAATCGTCCGTACCGGTCAGACCGAAGGTTCCATGGATCTGGCCCGACTCGCAGGCATGAAGCCGACCGGGGTCATCTGCGAAATCATGGATGATGACGGCACCATGGCCCGCATGCCTTCCCTGGAAGAGTTCAGCGAACAACACGGTATCGGCATATGCACCATCGCCGATTTGATCGAATACCGCATGCGCACCGAATCCTTTGTGCGCAAGGTCGTGGAAACCACCATTCCCACTTCTTTTGCCGGTGAATTCAAGGTTATCGTTTATGAAAACGATGTGGACGACTTCCAGCACATTGCCCTGGTCAAGGGAGAAATTGACCCGGAGCGCCCGCTGCTTGTGCGGGTTCACTCGGAATGCCTCACCGGGGACATCTTCGGTTCCCAGCGGTGTGATTGCGGCGAGCAGCTTCGCAAGGCCATGATGATGATGGCCGAGGAAGGCAACGGGGTGCTGCTCTATGTTCGCCAGGAAGGGCGCGGCATCGGCCTGGTAAACAAGCTCAAGGCTTATGTGCTGCAAGATGAAGGCTACGATACGGTGGAGGCCAACGAAAAGCTGGGATTTAAAGCCGACCTGCGAGATTACGGCATCGGCGCCCAGGTCCTGGCGGATCTCGGCATTCGGCAAATGCGCCTGATCACCAACAATCCCAAGAAAATCGTGGGGCTGGATGGCTACGGCCTGAGCGTAACCGAGCAGGTCCCCATCCGGATTGAGCCCAACGATTACAACCGGTGCTACCTGAAATGCAAACAGCTCAAGATGGGACACTACCTGAGCATTGATCCGAAAGAAAAATCCAAAACAAAAGGAAAGAAGGCCCATGCCTGAAATCATTGAAGCCAACCTGATTGCCGAGGGCAAGCGGTTTGCCATTGTGGTCAGCCGTTTCAACGATTTTATATCAGAAAAGCTCCTTTCCGGCGCCCTGGATGCCCTGCTGCGCAGCGGGGCAAAGGATGCGGATATCGAGGTGATCAAGGTGCCCGGATCCTTCGAGATCCCGCTTGTTGCCAAAAAGCTCGCCCTGCAGGAAAAACACCACGCCGTAATCTGCCTGGGGGCGGTCATCCGGGGATCCACTCCCCATTTCGAATACGTCAGCGCCGAGGTCTCCAAAGGAATTGCCGCAGCCGGCATGGATACCGGCGTGCCGGTCATTTTCGGAGTGATCACCGCGGACACCATTGAACAAGCCATTGAACGGGCCGGAACCAAGGCGGGCAACAAGGGCTGGGATGCCGCGATTTCAGCCGTGGAAATGGCGAATCTGTTCGATCTGATCCATTAACGACATCGGTGTCAATGAGTACTCGCCGCAAATCAAGAGAAATGGCCCTGCAGGTCCTTTTCTGCATGGACGTGCTCGACGATGACGCAGACGCGCTGATCGAAGAGCTTTGTTCGCTATTGAAGCCGTCGGAACGGGTCCAGCCGTTCGGGCTCGAGTTGGTCAAGGGCGTGGCCGCGTGCAGGGCTGAAATTGACGGCCGTCTGGCCGCGATATCCAGCAACTGGAAGCTGGCGCGCATGGATTACGTGGACCGCAACATCATTCGGATTGCCGTCTACGAGATGCTTTTCTGCGACAAGGTCCCCGCCAGGGTGGCCATTAACGAGGCCATTGACATCGGCAAAAAATACGGCACGGAAAAATCCGGTGCCTTTATCAACGGCATTCTCGACAACATCCGGCAGCAATACGGCAGCCGGGAACCGGAGGACGAAAACGCATCCGGAGAGGATTCGTGATTTTAAACATTGAAAGCGGGTTTTGCGCATATAACCGAAAAAGGAGCGCCTGATGCGAAACAGACAGATCTTCCTGGAACCGGAGGAAATTCCCAGACAATGGTATAATATACTGGCCGACATCAAGATCAATCCTCCGCTGGGCCCGGACGGCAAGCCGATTTCACCGGATCAGCTCGCCCCGGTATTTCCGATGAACTTAATTGAGCAGGAAGTCAGCACCGAGCGCTGGATCGATATTCCGGACGAAGTCCTCGACGTGCTGTCCATCTGGCACCCCACCCCGCTGGTGCGGGCCTACAACCTGGAAAAGGCCCTGGACACGCCCGCGAAAATCTATTTCAAAAATGAATCCCTGAGTCCGCCGGGCAGCCATAAGCCCAACACCGCAGTGCCGCAAGCCTATTACAACAAGGCCTTCGGCATCCGGAAGATGACCACGGAAACCGGGGCGGGCCAGTGGGGCAGCGCCCTGGCCTTTGCCTGCTGCCAGTACGGAATCGAGTGCCGGGTATTCATGGTGCGCATCAGCTTTGACCAGAAGCCCTACCGTAAGACCATGATGGCGACCTGGAACGCCAACTGCGTGCCCAGCCCCAGCAATGAGACCAAGGCCGGCAGGGACGCGCTCGAGCAGAACCCGGACACCCCCGGCACCCTCGGCATTGCTATCAGCGAAGCCATAGAAACGGCAGTTGCCGACGAGTCCGGACAAACCCGCTATTCCCTTGGCAGTGTGCTCAACCACGTGATGCTTCACCAGACCATTATCGGCCTGGAGGCCAAAAAACAACTTGAAAAAGCAGGCGACTACCCGGACGTGGTGATCGGGTGCGCCGGCGGCGGCAGCAATTTCGCCGGGCTGGCCTTTCCGTTTACCCTGGACAAGATCAACGGTAAGCAGATCGATATATACCCGGTGGAGCCGGCCGGCTGCCCGACTTTGACACAGGCGCCCTTTGTATACGATCACGGGGATACGGCCAAGTACACCCCCATGCTGCCCATGTACAGCCTGGGCCACACGTTTGTTCCGCCGCCCTTCCACTCCGGGGGGCTCCGCTATCACGGCATGGCGCCCACGGTGAGCCAGTTGGTGGACGAAGGCCTTTTCGAGGCCCGGTCCGTGACCCAGAGCAATGCATACAAGGCCGGCGTGCTGGCCGCCCGGACCGAAGGCATCATCCCGGCACCGGAGACCACCCACGCCCTGGCCCTGACCATTGCAGAAGCCCAGAAGGCCAGGGAAGAAGGAAAGGAAAAGGTCATCCTGTTTAACTGGAGCGGCCACGGACAACTGGATCTGGGTGCATACGAGGCCTTTCTTGCCGGCAATATCAAGGACATCGAGCTGTCCCCGGAAGACCTGCACGGCTCGGAAAAAGTATACGCGGACTATCCCAAACCGCAGCATCTGAAAAGCAGATAAATCATGTCGGATCCGAATATAGATAACATGGAACTCCGGTGTCCGCGCCTGGGCAGCCTTATCCCGTTTCGCTACTGTCTGATCAGCGGAGATGGGGATTTGCCGTGCATGAAAATCATGGACTGCTGGTGGGAGCTCTTTGACGTGGACGCCTATTTAAAGGAAAATCTTCCGGCAGCAGTCTACAACAAGCTGGTCACAGCCCAACCCCGGTCCAAGGTGGCCAGCATCGTGGAAATCGCGGAAGAAGCAAAAAAAAAGAAGTAAATCCGAAGGAGGTTTGATTTTGATTTTAAAAGGACTTTCTGTCGGCCCGATCATGGCCAACTGCTACATACTCGGCTGCGCGCGCACGAAAACCGCGGCAGTGATCGACCCCGGAGACGACGCAGACAAGATCCTCATGAAACTGGCCGAGGACAGCCTGACGGTCAAGTACATCATCAACACGCACGGGCATTTTGATCACGTCGGCGGCAACGCCCAATTGAAGAAGGCCACGGGCGCCGACCTGGTCATTCATCAGGCAGATGCCCCCATGCTGGCCGATCTTGGCAGGGCTGCAGGAGCCTTCGGGCTGTCTGCGGAAAACTCCCCGCCGCCGGATCAGACCGTGGATGACGGAGAGGTGATCTCTTTTGGCGATATCTCCCTGCAGGTGCTTGCCACACCCGGTCATTCCCCGGGCGGCATCTCCCTGCACACCGACGGGATGGTTTTCGTGGGAGACACCCTGTTTGCCGGCTCCATCGGCAGGACCGATCTGCCGGGCGGCGACTACAATACCCTGATTTCAAGCATCAAGACCAAGCTGCTGCCCCTGGGCGATGACACAATCGTGTATACGGGACACGGCCCGGAGACCACCATCGCCCGGGAAAAACGCGCAAACCCGTTTCTTCAGTAAGAAGGGGGCCAAGCGGGGGTAAACTAAAAAGCTCCGAGCTGGCACGGCTTGATCTTGACATCCAGGGTTTCGCAGGCCCCGCTGACATCCATTTTCCGGAGGCCCAGGCGCTCTGCAGCGGCAAAAGCCCCCCGGCACGGCAGACGGCCGTTTTCCAGTCGCTCGGTGATTGCCTGCCGCAGTTCATCGGACACGGACTTGCGGGGCTTGACGATCTTTTTTTCCGGTGCGTATCCAAAAAGCCCCAGTTGGCACTTGACCAGCCGGATCTGCAATTCATCCGCACAGGCGCCGATGATTGCCGGAGAGGTTTCGAGTTCTTCTGCCAGGGCAAAGGCCACGGCGCACGGCAGTTCCCCGTCGGGTGCCCGTTCGGCCATACGCTCTTTGATCCGGGGATCGTTTTTCTCCATATGCATCTGTCTCCATTCCCGCTTTTGGATTGATATTCCATCCCAGTATCAAGGAGATCCAACCTTTTGTCAATTTTTCCGGGACATTTTTCACGACACGTTCAGTTTTTCTGCCCACTGCGAAAAAAGACTATTCCAGGACTTTCGCAGGGGGCGGCCGACGGGGACAATTTGTTCGAATGCTGACCGCTGCCGCGCTCAATGCATCTCACAAATCATCCCCGCCGTCCGCCCCTGTCCCAGCCCCTCGACAATTCAACCATATAGTCCCGAAGGGCTTCAAAATCCCCGGAACTCAATGACAAACCATCCGGATCGGAAAGCCTGAATCAGCCTGTGGGAAGCCGGCCGGGTTTTCTCGTGCGGAGATTGGCGGGGCTGCCGCATGGCGCATTGCACGAGGGCAGGCAGCAGCTCTTGGCGAAGCTGAGCAGGCGGCCGGCTCTGTTTGAGCCGATAGGCGAGTTTGCCGAGCCGCCGCGAAGCAAGCCTTAGAGATGCCCGGCCCGAGTGCAGCGACATGCGGTTGCCCCGACAAGCGAAGCACGCGGCTCGGCGTTGAACATTGGGTGTTTCCCCCGGACGATTTCAAACTTGTGAAGCACTGCAAAAAAAGCATCGGGCTTCCCGGGAAATTCCACCCGCCTTTCTTTTGACTTGAACATCAGACCCCCCTTTGTTAGTTATTAATGAATATGCAGGCGGTTATATCCTCGCATTCCGGCAGTGCCGTATGATTCAATATTTTTCAGGAATTCGTGATGCCGTTGTCCATAACGCGTCGGAAAACCCGGCAAATCCACGTGGGAGCAGTGCCCATCGGGGCGGACGCCCCGATCGCAGTGCAGTCCATGACCAACACGCCCACAGCCGACGTGGAGGCCACTGTTTCACAGATCCGTCGCCTGGAGGCGGCTGGCTGCGAAATTATCCGGGTGGCCGTGCCGGACGTGGAGGCGGCACAGGCAATTGCAGCCATTCAAAAACAAATTCAAATACCCCTGATCGCCGACATTCACTTCGACCACCGGCTGGCCATTGCATCAGCAGAAGCCGGGGCTGACGGCCTGCGGATTAACCCCGGCAACATCGGCGCCAAAAAGAAGGTCCGGGAAGTGGTCCGGGCGGCACGGGATCACGATATTGCCATCCGCATCGGTGTGAATTCGGGTTCCATGGACCGGGACCTGCTGGAAAAATACGGCGGACCCGAGGCCCGGGCCCTGGTTGAAAGCGCCCTTCGGCAAATCGCAGATTTGGCGTACATGGATTTTCACGAAATCAAGGTCGCCATAAAGTCCCCGGACGTGCTGCAGACGATCGAAGCCTATCGCCTGCTTTCCGAAGAAACCGATGTGCCCCTGCATGTCGGGATTACCGAGGCCGGCGGACTATACTCCGGGATCGTCAAGTCTGCCATTGGCATCGGTGCGGTTTTGCTCGACGGCATCGGCGATACCCTGCGCGTGTCCCTGACCCGGGACCCGGTCGAAGAAGTCCGGGTGGGATATGAAATCTTAAAGGCGCTTGACATTCGCCGCCGCGGGCCGGAAATTATCTCGTGCCCCACCTGCGGGAGATGCCGGATCGACTTGTTTTCCATTGCAGAAACCGTGGAAAAGGCCCTTTTAACCAGCCGCAGCCCGATTAAGGTCGCGATCATGGGATGCTCGGTCAACGGGCCGGGCGAGGCCCGCCAGGCGGATGTCGGCGTTGCCGGCGGCGACGGCACGGGCGTGCTGTTTAAAAAGGGGAAGGTCGTCAAGAAGTTTCCCGAAAACCGGCTGGCTGAAGAACTGTTGGCGGCGATAGAAGAGATGGAAAAGGAAAGTGATTAAGTTTTAAGTGCGTTCAGTGTTAAGTTTTAAGATAAAAAAGGATTTTATCCTTATTTTCTTAATCACTTAACACTTAAAACTTAACACTGAACACATCCGAACGTTAAACCCCTGCAAATTGAACGGAATGTTATCGGGGCTGAGGCATTAAACGCAGAATTTTTCGATGAGGCATACTGATGGCAAAAAAGGACGAAACCGCAATCCGCCCCACCCGGGCGGAAAATTATCCGGAATGGTACCAGCAGGTGATCCGGGCCTCGGACCTGGCCGAACTTTCCCCGGTCCGGGGGTGCATGGTGATCAAGCCCTGGGGATTCGCCCTGTGGGAAAACATCTCGCGCGCCCTGGACGACATGTTCAAGGCCACGGGTGTGAAAAACGCCTATTTCCCGCTTTTTATCCCGGTCAACTTCCTGGAGAAAGAAGCCCAGCATGTTGAAGGGTTTGCCAAGGAATGCGCCGTGGTCACGCACCACAAGCTGGAAAAAGATGAACACGGCAACCTGGTGCCCGCCGGCAAGCTCAACGAACCCCTGATCGTGCGGCCCACCTCGGAAACCATTATCGGAGACGCTTTTTCCCGGTGGGTTCGAAGTTACCGGGATCTGCCGGTGCTCATTAACCAGTGGGCAAACGTGGTGCGCTGGGAGATGCGCACCCGGATTTTCCTGCGGACCAGCGAATTTTTATGGCAGGAGGGCCACACCGTGCATGCCGCGCGCCAGGAAGCCATTGACCGCACCTACATGATGCTTAATGTATATATACGGATGGCCGAAGAATACCTGGCCATGCCGGTGATTACAGGAGAGAAATCAGCAGCGGAAAAATTTCCCGGCGCGGAGATGACAACCTGCATCGAGGCGATGATGCAGGATCGAAAAGCATTGCAGGCCGGCACTTCCCATTTCCTGGGGCAGAACTTTGCCAGGGCTTCCGGGATTCGATTCCAATCCGCCATGGAAACCGAGGAATTCGGGTGGACAACCTCCTGGGGTGTTTCCACCCGCCTGATCGGCGGCCTGATCATGACCCACAGCGATGACAACGGCATTGTCCTGCCGCCCCGGGTGGCTTCATCCCACGTTGTGCTTTTGCCGATTCTCAAGAACGTCGATGAGAATGAAAAGGTGATGGCCTTTACCCGGGAACTGGCGGAAAAACTGCGGCGGAAAAACTACCACGGTACCCCCGTTCGCGTGGAAATCGACGACCGCAATATCGGGGGCGCGCGCAACTGGGATTGGATCAAAAAAGGCATCCCCCTGCGTGTGGAAATCGGTCCCAAGGACATCGCCAGGGATGCGGTCTACGTCTCCAGGCGGGACAAGGACCGAAAAGACAGCATGTCCATGCAGAAAGACGCATTCGTGGACGAAATTGACACCATACTCGATGAAATCCAGGCCCGGCTCTATGAAAACGCGCTGGCCTTTCAGCGGGAGCATACCCGGGACATTGACGAAAAGGGCGAATTCGATGCGTTTTTTACCCCGGCCGATGCACAGCAGCCCGAGATCCACGGCGGTTTCGCCCGGGCTCCCTGGTGCGGAAGCACAGAGTGCGAACTGGCCATCAAGGATCGCCTGAATGTGACCGTACGCTGCATACCTTTTGACCGGGAAGCCGACGGCGGCAAATGCATAGAATGCGGGGCACCGGGCAAAGGACGCGTCATATTCGCAAAAGCCTATTAACGGGCCCGGCCCGTAACCGGACAGACACGAAATGACCCGAATAACCGATATTCTGGACAAACTTTACGAATATTACCCGGACGCGGATGTCGATATCATCGATCGGGCATACAT
>CAZTHW010000050.1:0-13784 GCA_964613595.1 uncultured Desulfobacteraceae bacterium
ACACTTAATCACTTAAAACTTAACACTGCCTGTAAAAAAGACTTTTTACAGGCTTGTCAATATTCGTAGATGTTTTTAAACTCTTCGATCTCTTCCCGGATTTCCCTGCGGGTCTCCCCCTCCTCCGGGGCCGATTCGGTGTAGGTCCGGCGCAGCACGCCGATATCGAACAGCTCCGCGGGGATCTCCGAATCGGCCCAGAACTGCTGCACCGCCATGGTCTGAGCCTTTTCCCCGTTTTCGTAAAACTCAATAATACCCGGGTACCACGTATCGCCTTTCTGTTCCCACTCCAGGTAGCGGATTTCGTGAACCGGCGGGGACTGCGGATCTTCGGCCGGGGTCACAATCCAGCGCACCGGCCGGAAAGAGGCCTTGTCCACCCAGATCTGCTGGCGGCTTTTGTCCGGAAAACGCGCGCCCAGCACGTAAACCAGGTTTTTGTCCATCCGG
This sequence comes from uncultured Desulfobacteraceae bacterium, assembly GCA_964613595.1. Lineage (GTDB taxonomy): Bacteria > Desulfobacterota > Desulfobacteria > Desulfobacterales > Desulfosalsimonadaceae > Desulfosalsimonas. The sequence goes on from CAZTHW010000050.1 coordinate 454, forward strand.
CCCAGGCTTGACTGGTCCATGTCAATGCCAAGACCCTCCAGGTACCGGACCATGGGCTTGCGGGAAGAAAACAGGAACAGGTCCTTGTAACAGGTGTGCCATGCCGGGTCACCCGAGACCACGCGGCCGTCGAGCACGGTGATCGACTCGCCCCTGTAAAACACATGAATCCGGTTGAGCCGGGCGGTTTCAATATCGGATCGGAACGCTTCGGGCAGCCGGTAGCGCACCTGCTGGACAAACGCCCTGGCCGGTTCGACCTTGTTTTCAGGCACAATTTTCGGCCCGCGCACCGGCCCCACGCTTTCAGGCACCGGCACTATCGGCTCCGTGCTTTCGGATGCCGCTGTCTGGCTCCCGGCAGGGATCCGGATTTCCTGTTTCACCCGCATCCCTTCCGGCATATCCAGGGTCTCCAGCATCTTCTCGATCACGAACGGACCCGGGATCACGTACCCGGCAACCGGGGATGCCGGGCGGAAAACCATCAGTCCGGCCAAAACCATTATGACAAGCGCAATCCGATGCATGGGCCGCCCATTATGCCAGAAACGGGTTCTGCGACATCTGGGCGCTGTTGCCCAGTTCTTCCTCGATGCGCAGCAACTGGTTGTATTTTGCCACCCGGTCGCTGCGGGACATGGACCCGGTCTTGATCTGTCCGCCGGCGACCCCCACGACCAGGTCGGAGATGAAGTGATCCTCGGTTTCCCCGGAACGATGGGAAATCACGGTCGTATAACCGGCCAGCTTGGCCATGTCAATGGTTTCCAGGGTCTCGGAGAGCGTGCCGATCTGGTTTAGCTTGACCAGGATGGAATTGCAGATGCCCTTTTCAATGCCCCGGGCAAATATTTCCGGGTTGGTCACAAACACGTCATCGCCCACCAGTTGTACCCTGTTTCCCAGCTTCTCGGTCATAAGCGTCCAGTTGTCCCAGTCCTGCTCGGCCAGCCCGTCTTCGATGGAGAATATGGGGTAGCGGTCGATCAGATCGGCATAGTATTCGATCATTTCCCCGGCAGACAGGCGCCGGTTTTCAGAGGCCAGCACGTACTGGCCGTTATCGAAGAATTCTGTGGCAGCCGCGTCAATGGCCAGGCCAATATCCGTGCCCGGCCGGTAGCCGGCGGTCTCAATAGCCTCGATAATGGTCTTAAGAGCCGCTTCATTGGAATCCAGATCCGGGGCAAACCCTCCTTCATCCCCTACCGCAGTGACCATGCCGCGCTTTTTGAGCAGGCCTTTTAATGCCTGGAAGGTTTCCGCGCCCATTCGCACGGCCCCGGCAATGGAGCTGGCGCCGGCGGGCACGATCATGAATTCCTGGATATCCAGGTTATTGGCGGCATGGGCCCCGCCGTTGACGATGTTCATCATGGGCAGGGGCATGTAGCGGCCGTTTAATCCGCCGATATACTGGTACAGGGGCATTGCGTAAGCATCAGCAGCGGCCCGGGCTGCGGCCATGGAAACACCCAGGATAGCGTTTGCCCCCAGGCGGGACTTGTTTTCCGTGCCGTCGAGCTCCAGCAGCGCCGCGTCCAGCAGGTTCTGGGATGCCGCATCCATACTCATGATCGCCGGGGCGATCAGGTTATTGACATTTTCCACCGCCCGGGTAACCCCTTTTCCGCCGTATCGACCCGAATCCTCATCCCTGAGTTCAAGCGCCTCGCGGGAACCGGTGGAAGCGCCCGAAGGAACTGCAGCCCGACCGAAAGCGCCGCTGTCGAGCAACATGTCCACTTCAACTGTGGGTGTTCCGCGTGAATCAAGTATCTCTCTTGCCTTGACCTCTATGATCTCTGTCATGCCGTCCTCCGGTAATTTCAGTGTATGTCGGCTGCCTGTTATGTCCTGTGTGAAACGAGCTTGACTCAAATCGAAAGGATGATACGATTTCCATTCTAACGTGTCAAGAAATTGAAAAAAGGGATACGCCATGAACGTCAACAGCCAATACAAGGAAGCACACCTGCTCGTGGCCGCCGTCCGGATCCTGGAATACCGGCACAACGCACCGCCCACACTGGAGGATGTCGGGCAAATGCTGGCAATTTCCCCGGAGGAAGCAAGCCGCATCAGCCGCAAGCTGCGGTCCATGGGCATTGTTGAAACCGTTGAAAAAGCAGGCGAAACCCGGCTTTTTATCAGCAACCATCACCGCATCGAGGAAATCTCCGATCAGCCCGAAGAAGCCGGGATTTCCAGGGAGCTTGAAAAGTTCCGCCAAAAAAAGCAGGACGAGAAAAAGACCCTGGATTCCCTGCGGGCACAGCAGGAGGAGAAACGCAAAAAGATGCAGGAAGATCTCGAGCGCAAGCTTAAAACCCAAATCTCCAAAGACGACAAGGACGACATTTAGTCGGTCTGCAGCGGGCCTTGCTCCAGGAATTCGGCAACTTCCGTGACAAACCGGCTCACCGGGCTGAACTGGCCCTTGCGGAAATCCGCGGTGGTCAGGAAAAGAAACTTTTCCGCCCGGGTCATGGCCACATACATCAGCCGCCGCTCCTCCTGGACCTCGGCCTCGCTGTCGCGGGACTTCCAGTGGGGCAGCAGGTTTTCGTCGCACCCCACCACGAACACCACGTGAAACTCAAGGCCCTTGCTGGCATGAATGGTTGCCAGATTGACCCCGGCCTCCCGGTCCTGGCCGTCCTCCTTGTCCTCCCGGATCAGGGCCGCTTCTTCCAGGTAATCGAGCACGGTCTCAAACCGGGCCGCGGCGTACATGAGCTGCTCGATATTTTCCATGCGCGCGGTGAATTCGTCTTCGGTCCTGGCCTGCTGCTTTAAGAAATCCTCGTATCCCGTGCGGTCCATCACCTCCCGGATTGCCGCATCCGGGGCCATGGGCTCGATGTCCTTTAAAAGCCCAAGCAGATCGGAGAGCTCCTTGTGGACCTTTCCGGACAGGATTTTCCCGGAGACCGCCCGGGCTGCCGCACCGGACAGGCCCGAATCGGGGGCACGCCAGGCGTTGATCTTCTCCACCATCTTTGGCCCGATGCCCCGCTTGGGCGTGTTCAAAATACGCTCAAATGCCGCGTCATCCTTTGGAAACACCGCTGCGGTCAGATAACAGTTGATGTCCAGGATTTCCTTGCGCTCGAAAAACCCCTTGTCTCCCAGCATTTTATAGGGAATGCCGGAAAAGCGCATGGCCTGCTCAAAGGGCAGCGAACAGAACTTGGTCCGGTAGAGCACCGCCATCTGGTTGTAGGGGATCCCGGAACGGTTCAGCATCGCGATCTTGTCCGCCACCCACCCGGCTTCCTCCTCGTCGCTGAAAAACTCGTGCACTTCCACGGCGCCGCCTTTATGCGCGGAAAAGCACGACTTGTCCATCCGGTCCCGGTTGTATTTGATCAGCCAGTTGGCGGGTTTTACGATCTCATCGGCCGAGCGGTAATTCTGCTCCAGCCGGAATATGCTTGCATTTTCGTAGCTCCGCTGGAATCCCAGGAAATGATCCACGTTGCTGCCCCGGAATCCGTAGATGGCCTGCCAGTCGTCACCCACGCAGAAAAGGTTGCCGTTGCCCAGCAAAAGCCGGGTCAGCTCGGCCTGCAGGTTGTTGGTGTCCTGGTACTCGTCAACCAGGATGTAGGAAAAATACGCCCGGTAATCCGTGCGCACGGCTTCGTGATCCCGGAGCAGGTCCCGGGCCTTTAGCAGGATGTTGTCAAAGTCCACCGCGTTTCGGGACCTGAGCTCCGCCTCATAAGCCTGGTAGATATCAAAAAGCCGGAACGGCCCAATCCGGGGATGGGCGTCGATATAGCCCTCCGGGTCCCCGGAGTTCTTGGCGCTGGATATGGCCGAGCGCACCGCGTAGAACTTCTTCCGGTCCATGTCGAACCGGATCATGATATCCTTGATAAGCTTCTGCTGCTGGTAGTCGGAATAGATCTGCAGCGGCGGCTCATAGCCGAGAAGGCGGCAGTGCTCCTTTAATATGCGGAAGCACGCCGAGTGGTAAGTGCGCACCCATGGAAACCGCTCCATGCCCAGGCCGGTAAGGTCGGTGAGCCGGCGCTTCATTTCGTCTGCAGCCTTGTTTGTAAACGTGATGGCCAGGATGCGCTCCGGCACGTAGCCCCTTTCGATCAGGTGGGCCACCTTGGCGGTCAGGGTGCGGGTCTTGCCGGATCCCGCGCCCGCCACCACCAGGGCCGGGCCGATGTGTTCCACTGCTGCTTTCTGCTCGTCTGAGAGATCCATTCCCGATATCACCCTGTTTCCACTTGCCCCGAAATTTCCGGCCGGCCGACCTGGATGCAGGTCAGGCCGTGTCTTTTAATGAGATCAGATTTATACAGGTTCCGCCCGTCAAAAATCACCGGCCGTTTCAAGCGCCGGACAATTCCGGCAAAATCCGGGGTCCGGAACTGATGCCAATCCGTGAGCACGGCCAGCGCGTCTGCGCCGTCCAGGATGCCGTACTGCCCGTCTGCGATCTCCACCCGGTCGTTCTCCGCAAACACGGCCCGGGCGTTGCCGCCCGCAGCCGGGTCAAAGGCCCGCACGTACATGCCCGCCGCGCTCAGGGCAGCAATGATTTCCATGGCCGCCGAGTAGCGGATATCATCCGTGTTTGCCTTAAACGAAAGCCCCCACACGGCCAGTACCCGGTCTGACACGCCACCCAGCGGTTCGAAATAGGCCTGCACCTTTTCCGCCACCACCTTTTTCTGCCGGTTGTTCACGCCCTCCACCGCGTTGAGCAGCTCCGCCCTGTAGCCGCCCTGCCTGGAAGTATGGATCAGGGCCTTGACGTCCTTGGGAAAGCAAGAGCCGCCGTAGCCCACGCCCGGGTAAATAAAGTGATAGCCGATGCGGTGGTCGGATCCGATGCCGGCACGCACGTCCCGGACATCCGCACCCACGCGCTCGCAGATGTTGGCGATCTCGTTGATAAATGAAATCTTGGTGGCCAGCATGCAGTTTGCCGCGTACTTGGTCATCTCCGCGCTTTTCTGGGTCATGAGAATCAGCTTGTCCCGGCTTCTGGCAAACGGTTCGTAGAGTTCCCCCATGAGGCGGGCTACCTCGTTGCTGTCCGTGCCGATAATGATCCGGTCCGGCTTCATAAAGTCGCTGACCGCATCGCCTTCCTTTAAGAACTCCGGGTTGGAGACCACGTCAAAGGTAATTTCCGCGCCGCGCTTTTCCAGCTCGCCGGCAATGATTTCGCGCACCCGGTCGGCCGTGCCCACAGGCACGGTGGACTTGTTAACCACGATCCGGTAGTCGGTCATCATCTGCCCGACCTGCTCAGCCACCCGGAAAACCGCGGACAGGTCGCATGATCCGTCCGCCATTGAAGGTGTGCCCACGCACGAAAACACCAGGATGGCATCCCGGATTCCTTCTTCCAGCGAGGTGGTAAAAACCAGGCGCTCTTCCTTGAGGTTGCGCTGCACCAGTTCTTCCAGGCCCGGCTCATAAATATGTACATCTCCTTTTCTGAGCCGATCGACCACATGATCGTTGATATCCACGCAAACGGCATGATTTCCGGTTTCAGCCAGACATGCGGCCGTGACTAGGCCCACGTAACCGGTTCCCACGATACATACGTTCATATTTTTCCCTTCATCCCTGCTGTCAGGTTCATTATTGGCAGACATTTTCTACCACGGGGCGCAAATGCGTGCAAGCGGTTTTCCGGGATGCCGTTGTTGTAGAAAAACAAAAGGAAGACTTGCAGCAGATGCGGAAAATGTTGTAAAACACTTGCCTGTCTGCCTGGGATAAAACCAGCGCCGCACGTTTGAACTGTAGCCAACAATTATTCTAACTGATTGATACGCCAATGTTTCGCAAGTTACTTAAATGGACCATAGGCATCGGCCTGGTCATGCTCGTTGCGCTGGTGCTTTGCTTTGGCTATTGCTGGTATTTGTCCGGGCATATTGAAGAACGCTTTTCCGGGCGGAGATGGGAAATCCCTTCGACCATCTACTCCGATACCACCCTGCTTTTTCCCGGCAAACAGGTGAGCCGCTTCGCACTTGAGAAAAAATTAAAAAAACTCGGTTACCAGGCCCAACCCCGCAGTCCCGAAAAAAAAGGGGAATACCACCCGGTGGACACCGGCCTGGAGATTTATTTCAAGGACTTGCACATCCCGGACAAGGACCGCCATGGATTTTCCGCCGTCCTTGAAATCGGCCAGGGACAAATCCGCGAAATCCGCCGGACCGGGTCTGATAAACGCCTTCCCTTGGTGGAACTGGGCCCCGAAGTCCTCATGGAATTTTTTGGAAAGGAGCGGGAACTCAGGCGCGTGGTTTCCATCGAAACCATTCCCGAACATCTTGCAGACGCTGTGATTGCGGCAGAAGACAACCGGTTTTACTCCCATTTCGGTGTTGACCCGATCGGCATCCTCCGGGCCATGTATACCAATCTCCGCCACCTGTCCATACGCCAGGGCGGATCCACCCTGACCCAGCAGCTGGCCAAAAACTATTTTCTCACGCCGGAGCGAACCTTCAGGCGAAAATTCCATGAACTTTTCATCACCCTGGCCATCGAGGCAAACTACAGCAAGGATGAAATCCTGGAAATCTATCTCAATGAAATCTACATGGGCCAGAAGGGCTCGGCCGCCATTCACGGCGTGGGGGAAGCCGCCTATTTCTATTTCGGCAAAAAAGTTGAAAACCTCACCCTGGCCGAATCCGCCATGATCGCCGGAATCATCAAAAGTCCCAATGCGCTTTCGCCGTATACGCATCCCGAAGAATGCAAAGACCGGCGGGAGCAGGTGCTCCGGGCCATGCATGAACAACAGTTTATAACCGAACAGCAACTGAGCATGGCCCTGGAAGAGCCCATTAAAACCGCCGGATTTGAAAAGTACAGCCGCCGGGCCCCGTATTTTATGGATTACGTATCCCAGCAGCTCGACAGCCTCTACCCGGAAGACATCCTTTCGAGCATGGGATTTTCCATTTACACCACCCTGGACACCGAGGTGCAGGCCGCGGCTGAAAATGCCCTTAAAAACGGACTCGCCCGCCTGGAAAAAACCATCCCCGCCCTCAGGCGAGACGATTCGGAGAAAAAGCTTCAGGGGGCCGTGGTTGTGATGCACCCCCGGACAGGAAACATCCTGGCCATGGTGGGGGGGCGGAACTATGCAAACAGCCAGTTCAACCGGATCACCCAGGCTCGCCGCCAGCCGGGAAGCTGTTTTAAGCCCATTGCCGTGGCCGCTTTGCTGGATACATTCAAACCGTCCGATCCCTTGTCCAACGAAAAGACCACCTACCAGGTCAACGGCAAACCCTGGACACCGAAAAATTTCGGGGAATTTCCCGGAGAAAAGCTTTCGGTCCGGGACATGCTGAGACTTTCATGCAACCGGGCGGCCGTGGACATGGTTGTTCGCGGGGGGCCGGAGAAAGTGGTCGAGCAGGCGGAAAAATTCAATTTTTCCACGCCGATGCGCCCTTACCCGTCCATTGCCCTGGGTGCCTTTGAGGTCATCCCCCTGGAACTGGCCCGGGCCTATTGCGCCTTTGCCGCAGACGGCATCCAGCCCTTTCCCCTTTCGGTCCGGGATGTGGTGGATGAAGACGGCAACGTCCTGGTCCAGCGCCACATGGACATCCACTCCGTGATCTCCCCGGCAAAGGCCTTTCTCATCACCTCGATGCTGGAATCCGTTGTTACCGACGGAACCGCCGGCGCACTGGCCCGGCAGGGCATCACCTTTCCGCTGGCCGGAAAAACAGGCACCACCAACGATTTCCGAGACACCTGGTTTATCGGCTACACACAGGATTTCCTGGCCCTGGTCTGGGTGGGATTTGACAACGGGGACCCGGTCGGGACCACCGGTTCCGGGGCCGCGCTGCCCATATTTGCCGACCTGGTCAAATCCGTTCCCGGCCACATTTCACACAAGCCGTTTACAATTCCGCCGGGTGTGGTAGAAAAGAAGGTGTGCCGGCGAAGCGGAAAACTGCCGGTTTACCTGAAATGCCCGGAAACATACGAGGAGTTTTTCCTTGAAAGCAACCAGCCGCAAAAAAAATGTCCTGTTCACGGAAAAGACAGTGTGTTTAAAAAGGCCGTTGACGGCGTCAAAAACCTTTTCAACTAGACTGCCCCCCAAGCGCGTTTGGGGTTTTTTGCTGATCGCCGCGATGATCGCATTTTCCGGCTGTGCCGGCAAGCGGCCCGGACCCGTCAAAACACCGGACACGGGCCTGCCGGCCCCGGAGATCGTCGGCACGCCCCGCGATGCGGACACGACCAATGATTCCAGAATGGCGGCATCCCACAACCTGACCACACAGGGATACCGGCTTCTTCAGAAAAATGATTATGACGGGGCCATACGCGTGCTTGAGCGGGCCGTGGGCGTCAATACCGGAAACGGGCCGGGCTACTTTTATCTTGCCCAGGCCTGGCTTGAAAAAGAGAATTTCCAGCTAGCCGCCCGTTTTAACCAGCTGGCCCGCATGTACCTTCGAAACCACCCCACCTGGTCTCAACGCGCCCGGGCACAAAAAGAAAAAATCCAAAAAAGAAAAAACAATGCCTCAGGCTCCTGAAGCCCTGCGCTTTACACTTTACCCGCCTTTCTTCCGCCCGGCCAAAATCGCTTCGGACAGAACATTTTTGACAGCCCCGGGCACCCGGATTAGTATTAATAACAGAAATCCGAACACCCTGTCTCTTTGCGAAAATACCCTAAAGGAGAATCCAATTGGCTGAGCACAAAGGCAAACGTATCATACTGGCACAACGACCGGAAGGCATGCCCACTGAGCGGCATCTCAAGCTCGAATCCATGGACATCCCGTCGCCGGACGACGGTCAGATGCTGCTGCGCACCATTTACCTGTCCCTGGATCCATATATGCGCGGACGAATGAGTTCCGCCAGGTCTTACGTACAGCCCGTGGCGGTAGGCGCGCCCATGGAGGGCGGCACGGTCTGCGAGGTGGTCGAAAGCCGGTTGGATGGTTATCAGCCCGGGGATATCGTATCCGCCCACACCGGCTGGCAAACCCACGCCCTTTCCGACGGCACCATGGTGCGCAAAATCGATCCCGCACAGGCGCCCATCACAACCCATCTCGGCGTAATGGGCATGCCCGGATTCACGGCGTATGTCGGCCTTCTGGAACTGGGCCGCCCGGCATCCGGAGAAACGGTCGTGGTCTCTGCAGCCAGCGGCGCAGTGGGCCAGGTGGTCGGCCAGATCGCCGGAATCAAGGGCTGCCGGGTGGTCGGCATAGCCGGCACGGATGCCAAATGCGCCTTTATCAAAGAGGAACTGGGCTTTGACGCGGCTGTCAAGCACAAAGCCGAAGATTTCCCCGAGGCCCTGGCAAAGGCCTGCCCCGACGGCATTGACGTGTATTTCGAAAACGTGGGCGGCAAGGTGTTAAGCGCAGTACTGCCCAACTTGAACGACTTTTCCCGCATGCCGGTCTGCGGGCTGATCGCCCACTACAATGACACCGCCCTGCCCGCGGGCCCGGACCAACTGCCCGCCTTCATAGGCGTGGTGCTCACCCGGCGGGTAAATGTGCACGGGTTTATCAATTTTGACTACGTGCACCTGATGCCGGATTTTCTGAAAGAAATGTCCGCATGGATTCGCGAGGGAAAGGTCGTATACAAGGAAGACGTGGTTGATGGTCTGGAAAATACGGTTTCCGCTTTCCAAGGACTCCTGGAAGGCCGGAACTTTGGCAAGCTCATCATCCGGGTGGGCGAAGATCCCACATTATAACACGCCCGGCCTCACCGTTCGGAAAAATGATTGCGCCGTGCATGGTAAGCCCGCAGTGCGTTCCGGGAAGCTTTATCAACCAGTGAAAATATCCTGTCTGTTCTGCGCATCATAGAATTCGGGCAATGTCCGCTGACTTTTATCATCCTGAAATCAATGCGATCCACCCGGGCAAAGAAGGCTTTATATAACTCCGCATGCTGGTGAAGCTTTCCGGATTTGGTATGGTAACTCCTTTCTTCAAGAACAGCGCGTCTTTCCAATAAGCTCTTGATATTCTGGGAATCCGTATATACATCAACTTTTGACGCACGGATTTCGCTCAATGCCCACAACAAAGTCTCCAGTTCCAGCCTGGTGGAACTTGTGCAGTCAAAACGTTTCATCTGGATTCTGCCTGCGATATCATCCAGGGACTCGTCTGTTTTATCCACAGCCACAAATGCGCCAAAACCAATGCCGGTCTGTGTGCTGACACTGCCGTCTGTGAACAACATCATTTTACGCCGGGCTTTCTGAGTAAAACAGCGAATGCAGTGGCATCACGCATTGCGGAAACCTTTTGCGGGCAACCCCTTTTCAACCGTGTGGCAGGCTTCAGAGGCTGCTATTTTTTTATAAACCGATACAGAACCAACAGGATGACGGCCCCGCCGACAGCCAGCAGAAGACTTTTCATATTAAACCCGGTAAGTTCTCCGACCCCCAGAAAAGACCCGATAAACCCGCCTAAAAAAGCACCCGCAATACCCAGCAGGATGGTAATTATAATCCCTCCCGGGTCCTTGCCGGGCATGACGAGTTTTGCAAGCAACCCCACGATCAAGCCCATTGCGATCCAGGATAGAATTCCCACTGCGAACCTCCTTTCTACCTAAATTGACTTAGGTTCTATTTTTTGCCCATGAATGACTTTACTCAAAAAACTCGGAGTTCGGCTATCAATCGAATCAAATATAGTCCTAAATTGAGCGTTTCAAATTTTTACACGGATTAATATTTTATATTTTTTTAAGGAATTAAGCCATTTTTAGGTGTTAAAACTTGAAAATCGCTCAAGTTAGGATAGTTCAACGGAATTTCTCCGGGCGAAAAGAAAAAAATGAGTCAAGGGCAGGAACCCCTGGTTGTATTGGTGCCTGGGACGAGAATCGAACTCGTACGGGGACTATGCCCCAAGGGATTTTAAGTCCCTTGCGTCTACCTATTCCGCCACCCAGGCATATGCTTGAAATGTGCGGTTTTGCGGGGTTTTTGGGACTTTTTTAAATTTAAGCTTGTGTCAACTTTATTCAAATCTTGGCAAACTGTAACAAATTTTTGTTACAGTTTTGTTACAGGTAAAACGCCCGGCCAAGTGTTTACGAACTCGACAGGGTAGCCACACAAAACCCCAGCGATAGGGATTTACGATAGCAAGGAACTCAATATCATTTCTTTCAGGTTTAAGCAAGACGGATTTTGCTGTAGCAGGGCTGACTCCCGAACGCCTTTACCTTGGCTATTTTGAAACGCGGTTTACCATTCTGACCATGGCTTTTCCAATTGCGCCGGCCTCTCCGAGTGCTGTGCTTCCAGGACCTCCGCCGGTGCCCTCACGCACTTCGCCCTTATCCCTGCCGTATCCAATACATCCACCGGCGGTAATCATTCGCTGAACCGCAAACCAACTGTATAAAAGGCTGAGCACCTGTCCGGCTCCAACCCGCCTTACCGCCACGGCAGCACCGGCTACCTTGCCACGTAATTTTCCTGTCCAAAGTAAGGCATAGGTCCGATCGATAACCGCCTTTGCCTGAGCGCTGACATTATTAAAGTAAACCGGTGTGCCGAAAATAATCCCATCCGCGTTTTCGAGTTTTTGATAAACATCCTGCATATCATCCTCAATCACACAGGCCCCATCTTCAACGCAACCTTCGCAGGCATCGCACGGGCTTATTTGTTTGTCGGCCACCAGAACCATTTCAGTTTCAGCGCCTTTCTCCCTGGCGGCGTTTAAGGCTTCCTCTACCAGTATTTCCGTGTTTCCCCCCTTCCGAGGGCTGCAGACAATACCTATAATTTTCACGAAAAATCTCCCTTCACAAATTTACCAAGTCCTCTGTTTTTCATGCAGAAATTCGCAGCGGATGCTTTCAGCAATTAAACAAGTTCATATGCGATAACCGGATCAATCCAGGCGCGCCGGACTCGGTTATCCATTTCAAGGCACCGCAAGTGTGCGATTGCCTCGCCTGTGGCAAACCATTTTTGCATAAGAGGGAATGCGGCCCAGTCCTTTGCGGTAAGATCCCAGGTCATCTCGGATGCAACTTCATAGGCATTCGAGGGTGGGGATTTGGCGAGAATTTTCTCCACTTCTGCCAAACGCTGGGAGTGATGGTGTTTCAGCTCGTCTATGCGTTCTGGGAAATTTTCGAAAAGATTCCGATGTCCGGGCAGCGCCAGGTCCACATCCAACTCCCGCACTTTGTCAAGGCTCAGCAAATAATCTTGAAGCGGGTTGGCATTGTCTTCCCAGCATTGGATGTGCGGGGTAATATCATAGAGCACGTGGTCGCCTGCAATAAAAATCCGCTTGTGGGGTTCGTAAAGGCATGTGTGGCCAGGACTGTGGCCCGGAGTGTGGATGCAGGTAAATTCATAATCTCCGACTGTCAATCGGTCGTTGTCATTGAGGATGTGTAATGCCGGCATCCAGCCCGCACCGTACTTGACCCCGGGGTGCTGGTTGAGGGCTTCGAGCAGGCCTTCGCCGGGAAATCCGTTTTTTTCGCTATACTGATGTATATGTTCAAACACTTGGGCGTTTTCGAGTCTCTCTCCATCAGGCCGGTTAAAATAAATCCGCGTGTTCTCACCGGCCAACTCAGTGACCAAGCCGAAGTGATCGGAATGCAGGTGGGTAATGAATAAATCCACGGTATCCAGTCCGATGCCAAGTTCTGCAAGGCCTTCGAGCAAGGCTTTTTTGCAGGCATCGAGGTTCAGGCCTGTGTCAATGATCAGATTGCGCGCCCCGTCCCTGATTACATATGAGTTCAGAGACTTTAACGGACTATCCGGCAATGGGATTTGTATCCGGTAAAAGTTCGGATAAATTTCCTCCACCATGACTTTCTCCGCTTTTCAGGTTAAAATAAAACAAACGGTCAATGTTTTTTACAAAGTTTCTATTCTATTCTTTTTAAAAGGTTGTCACCGCCGATCAAGAACTGACCCACCCGCCGCCGAAAACTGACCCACCTGGCCGGCGGCCAAAGCAATTTTGAACATTTCTTCTGCACCCACCTCTGCAATTATGCCTCAAGTCTTTTTCCATCTATTATACAGCCATCAAATCGTAACCATACAGGGAGGGTCTGATGGCGCGTGCAAAGAGCCGGAAAAAGCCGTGCAGTATCTGCGGAAAATGGTTTTTGCCTGATAATCGGAGAGGCAATGAGCACAAAACATGTAGCAAGGAATGCAGCAGGGAAAGGCATAGACGGCAGTGCGAAAAATGGAATAATCGGAACAAGCTTCAAGCCAAAGCCAACTATTTATCGAAAAAGCTCAA
>CAZTHW010000051.1:0-11533 GCA_964613595.1 uncultured Desulfobacteraceae bacterium
GAGCGCGGCGTTCGCAACGCCGAGGTCAGGGGTTCGATCCCCCTCATCTCCACCAACTCCGATATCCCGTAATGATGCCTGCCTGCAGAGATCCCTTTTGCACGAAATATCGGGTTCGGCGGGATCCCGGCTGCGGTGTGATGCATGCGGAAACAAGGCGTAAAGGACGGCTCAATGGCCAGGTTTGCAGAATGCGAGCGCAACACCCGCGAAACACGGATTACCGCCAGTCTCGATATTGACGGCACCGGAAGCTGTCAGATCGCCACCGAGATTCCCTTCTTTGATCACATGCTTACGCTGTTTGCAGTCCACGGGCTTTTTGACTTCCAGATTCAGGCCCGGGGCGATATTGACGTGGACTTCCACCATACGGTCGAGGACACCGGGATCGTGCTGGGTGATTTGATCAGCCGGGCCACGGGGGACAAAAAGGGAATCGTCCGCTACGGCTATGCCGTTACCCCCATGGATGACGCTATTGCCGAAGTGGCGCTGGATTTGTCCGGACGTCCGTACCTGGTATACGATCTGCCGGCCACGCTTCAGCCGGCACAGGGGTTCAATGCCCACCTGGCCCGGGAGTTTTTTCGGGCTGTTGTCAATAGCGGGGGCATAAACCTGCATATTCGGGTGCGTTACGGTGAAAATGATCACCATGTCACCGAAGCCGTATTCAAATCTTTTGCCCGGGCGCTGGACCAGGCAACTTCCCTTGACAGCCGGATTGCCGGAGTGCAGTCCAGCAAGGGGACTTTATAGGCAGGCTTCAAAGTAACTTCGCTCAAGGTTCAAAGTTCAAGGTTCAAAAAATAAAATCAAAGTTTTTAAGCATGCGGCAAAAAGTTATTTGCAGTGCTCGGTCCCGGGCGAGGCCCGGGGGGAATACTACCAAGGAAACTCCTTTTTCGCGCCGCCGATCAGCCAAGGTGCTTACGAATATCCTTTGTTGCAAAAATACCGCCCTGGCGGAATAAGCAGCTTTTTACGAAACCATCAGCTATTAAGCAGCAAAGTGCAACGTGAAATATAAATAAATGATTGTTATTCCGGCCATTGATATAAAGGGCGGCAAGTGCGTCCGCCTGCTCCAGGGAGAGATGAACCGGGAAACCGTGTTTTCAGATGACCCGGCATCCATGGCTGAAAAGTGGATCCGGGCAGGCGCTGAACTGATCCACGTGGTGGATCTCGACGGTGCCGTGGAAAAGCGCCCCCGGAACCTGGAGGCGATCGGCCGGATCGTGGCGGCCGCGGGCGCGGTGCCCGTGCAGGTCGGCGGCGGCATCCGGGACGCGGAAACTCTCGACATGTACCTGGACCGCGGGGTTGCGCGTGCGGTTATCGGCAGCGTGGCCATATACGATCCGGACATGGTCAAGGCCGCCTGTAAAAAATATCCCGGCCGGATCGTGCTGGCCATTGATGCCAGAGACGGCCGGGTGGCAATTGAGGGATGGACGCAGACCACGGAAATGTCTGCCGCGGATCTGGCCCGGCAGTTTGAGGACTCCGGGGTGGCGGCCATCAACTTTACCGATATTGAACGCGACGGCATGCAGACCGGCCCCAATATTTCCGCGATCCGGGAATTTGCCAGGGCTATTAACATTCCGGTGGTGGCCTCGGGCGGCGTGTCGAGCCTGGCGGATATCAAGCGGCTGGTCGATCTGGAGCCCGACGGCGTGGTCGGCGTGATTACGGGTCGGGCGATTTACGACGGCTCCCTGGATTTATCGTCGGCGGTCGCGTTTTTGCAGAAGGAAAAATCTGAATAAAGATTCAATGAGTTGACAATTGCGGTCAAGCTCTTATTTTTATTCAAATTTGGTAAGAAATGGATATCCTTTGAGCAAATCCGGTTTTTTCCTGCCCGAATTTTTCAATTATACAAAAGCCGATAACAAGGGGAGTGCGCGGGTTGGCCTTGCATATATCCGATGACAAGCTTTCCGAAATCCGGAATGCCGCAGATATCGTGGATATGGTTTCCGCCCGGGTGTTTTTGAAAAAGGCGGGCAAGGATTTCGTGGGATTGTGCCCGTTTCACGCGGAAAAGACCCCTTCTTTTACAGTCAGCGCGGGTAAGCAGATTTTTCATTGTTTCGGGTGCGGGGCCGGCGGGGATATTTTCAATTTCCTGATGAAATATGACGGGATCAGCTTTCCGGAAGCCGTGCAGGCCGTGGCCCGTCAATACGGCATTGCCATGCCGGAAAAGGACATGTCCCCGCAGCAGAAAAAGCAGGTCTCCGAGCGCGAACACCTGCTTGCCTTAAATCGCAGGGTGATGGCGTTTTACAGGGATATGCTGCTCAAGGACCCGAAGGGCGCTGCGGCCCGGCAGTATTTAAAGCAGCGGAAAATGAACCGCGAGATGATCGAGCAGTTCAGCCTGGGCTTTGCACCGCCGGGTTGGGACAACCTGATCCGGTTTCTGCGCAAATACAGGGTTCCCCTGGAAATGGCGGAAAAAGCCGGTCTGATTGTTCCCAAAAAGCAGCGGGGATATTACGACCGCTTCAGAAACCGCATCATCTTTCCCATCGTGGATGTTACCGGCCAGGTGGTGGCATTCGGCGGCCGGGTCATGGATGATGCCAAGCCCAAGTACCTGAATTCACCGGAAACACCGGTATATCACAAGGGGCGCACCCTATACGGCATCCATGCAGCCCGGGAAAAATGCCGCAGCCAGGGGTGTGTTTTCATTGTTGAGGGATATTTTGATTTGCTCGCCATGCACCAGCATGGATTGAAAAATTCCGTGGCCACGCTTGGCACGGCTCTGACCCGCGATCATATCCGCAGGCTCAGCCGGGCCGTGGGTTCCGGGGATAAAAAGGCGTATCTGGTGTTTGATTCTGATGAGGCCGGGATTAACGCGGCAAAACGGACCATCGGCGCTTTTCTGGAGGAATCCATGGAAGCCGCGGTGGTATTGCTTCCGAAAGGCTATGATCCGGATTCCTATCTGTTTGAACAAGGTCCCGGGGCCTTTGACAAGCTGGCCCAATCCGCGCCGAGCCTGTTTGCATTCCTGATTGACAGTGCCATTGCCGCCCACGGTCTGACAGTGGAAGGAAAGGTCCGGATCATCGGGGAAATTGCGCCGGTATTGGCCGAAATCGCGGATTCAGTGGCCCGATCGCTTTATGTCCGCCACCTGGCTGAAAGCATCGGTGTGGATGAGGCCGCAGTGCTGGAAAAAGTGCGGGAAAACCGGATGAAGGCTTCGGCCCGTTCCGAGCGTGCTCCGAAGACTTCGGGTTCGGGCGGGGATGCACCGCAGCGTGCGGATGCGCAAAAGATCCCGGAGGACCGCCTGGAAAAGCAGGTGGTGGCCATGATGATTCAGAATCCGGAAGTCCTCCCCGAAATCCGGGAGCGTGGGATCCTGGCGTATTTCGAGGATGCGCAGCTGCGCGAGCTTGCCGAATGGATCTGCCGGGTGATGGACCGGGAGGCCGGCACGGCATCCGATCTGTTTAATTCGGTTGAGGATGAAAAACATCGGCAACTGCTTGCCTCGCTGATGATGGAGGATGTCTGCTGGGCGCAGGACAGCTGCTCTCTGCTGCTTTCTCAGTTCATCCAGTGCAGGCAGCGCAAGCAGACGGATTTGCTTCAGCAGATCCGGGCGGCTGAAAAGAGCAATGATCAAGAGTTGCTCATAAAGCTGCTGAGCAAAAAACAAAAACAGGCGGTCGAGCGGGGATAGCCGCGCCGAGTTGCCGATCTGTTAAATGATTATAATATCAGGAGGCTTGCGTTTATGGCGAAACAATCCGCAACAAACGGGGATGAAGCCAAAAAGGTGCAAAAGGAAAAATTCAATGAGCTGATTTCCAAGGGAAAGGAGCAGGGCTACCTTACCTATGACCAGATCAGTGAAGTACTGCCCGAAGAAATGATGTCCCCGGAGCAGATCGACGAAACGCTGATGTGGTTTGACGATATGGACATTGAGGTGGTTGAGAAAAAGAAGCAGCAGGTTTCCACGGACGCCAAAAAGGACGATGATGGGCTGGGTGAAACCGCGGAAATCGATGAGTCCGCCAACTTCCGGTCGGTCAATGACCCGGTCAAGATGTATCTGCGGGAAATGGGCATGGTCACCCTGCTTTCGCGCGAAGGCGAAATCGAGATCGCCAAGAAGATCGAGGCCGGCGAGCAGGACGTGTTAAAGGCCATGATGGAAACCACCCTGGGTGTTGACAGTATCATCAACCTCGGCGACCAGATTTCGGCCGGCACGCTTCGCCCCAAGCACGTACTGCGAGACATCGACGAGGGTGATACCATCGTGGACGAATCGCTCCAGATCGAAAAATTCCTCGAAACCATTGATACCATTAAAAGCATTGATGCGGAAAATCATCAACTGCGGGAGCGCCTGTTTAATGAATCCATGGACGCCGATGAACAGCGGCGCGTGACCCGCTCCATCCGGAGGCGGAACCGCAAGATTTTTGACCTGTTCAAGGAATGGCGCCTGGAAAGTGATGTCATCGAGGAGATCGAGCGCAAGATTGCCGAGCAGGTGGAATGGTTTGACACCACCCACAAAGTGTTCTGCGAATGCGCGGCCGCCTTTAACGCGCCGGTTTCCGAGGTGCGCGAACGCCTGGAAACTGATAACGGCTTTATCGAGTGGGGATGCACCTGCTCGGCGGGCTACAAACCGGGAGAGGTCGAGCGTCTCTACGAGGACTTAAAGAAGCTTCACACCCAGATCGAGATCCGCGAACGCGAGATCAAGGCTTCGGCCCGCAGCTTAAAGCGCATCATGGCCAGAATTGAAGAAGGTCACCAGCGGGCCAAGGACGCCAAGGGCGAGCTGGTGCAGGCCAACCTGCGCCTGGTGGTCAGTATTGCCAAAAAATACACCAACCGCGGTCTGCAGTTTCTGGATCTCATCCAGGAGGGCAACATCGGACTGATGAAGGCTGTGGACAAGTTCGAGTACCGGCGCGGTTACAAGTTTTCCACGTATGCGACCTGGTGGATCCGCCAGGCCATCACCCGGGCCATTGCAGACCAGGCGCGCACCATCCGGATTCCGGTGCATATGATCGAGACGATCAACAAATTGATCCGCACGTCGCGCTATCTTGTCCAGGAAATCGGCCGGGAGCCCACCCCCGAGGAGATCGCCGAGAAAATGGAGGTCCCCATCGACAAGGTGCGCAAGGTCTTGCGCATCGCCCGGGAGCCCATTTCCCTGGAAACCCCGATCGGCGAAGAGGACGACAGCCACCTGGGTGATTTCATTGAGGACAAGACGTTTATGTCGCCCTCTGAGGCGGCCATTAACCTCAATCTTTCCGAACAGACCCGCAAGGTGCTGGCAACTCTGACCCCGCGCGAGGAAAAAGTGCTGCGCATGCGGTTTGGTATCGGCGAGAAATCCGATCACACGCTGGAAGAGGTGGGCAACGATTTTGATGTTACCCGGGAGCGCATCCGCCAGATCGAGGCAAAGGCGCTTCGCAAGCTGCGGCACCCCACCCGGAGCCGCAAGCTCAAGTATTTTTCGGAATCCTCATAACAAGCCGGGTGCCGTTGAATATGGCCTTGACAAAAAACAGGCGAGCCGTTAGTAGTACCCGAACGAAAACCGTCTTTTTCGCCAATATCTGTGTCAGGCTCAAATTTTAATCCTCAGAATACTTCGCGTATGCCTGCGGTTAAAATTTTCGCCTTCCTTGATCTTGACGAAAAATCCTGGTTTTCGTTCGGGTACTAGGTAAACAAAACGTTTTGGAAACTTTACGGGGTATCGGATCACAGCTTACATTGCGGGCCCATAGCTCAGTTGGAAGAGCCACCGGCTCATAACCGGTCGGTCCCAGGTTCGAATCCTGGTGGGCCCATATAAAAAGATCGGAAAAGATGACATACCGGTATCGAAAAAATAAGCAAAAAAAGGCGTGGGCGGAAACTGCCCCACGCCTTTTTTATTATGGGGTATGCAGGAAATGACAGAGGCGGTATCAATGCACGTATCAGATATCATGGCGATCATGGCGGAGATGGCACCTCCGCACCTGGCCGAGGAATGGGACAATGCAGGCCTGCAGTTCGGTGATCCCCGGTGGTCGGTCAATTCCGTTTTTGTCGCACTCGAACCCACTGTTACGGCGGTCAGAGTCGCGTGCGAAGCCGGTGCGGACATGCTGATCACGCATCATCCCCTGATATTCAAGCCCCTGAAAACGATCAACGTCAGTTCCCCCACGGGTGCCATCATTGAGCGGGCCGCGCGTGACCGGTTGGCCGTGTTTGCCGCCCACACCAATCTGGATAGCGCCGGTGGCGGGGTCAATGACGTACTTTGCGAGAAAATCGGTGTCAAGCCCCTTGAGCCCCTGTGTGCGGCACAGGCCGAAGCACAGTACAAACTGGTTTTCTTCGTGCCGGAAAGCCATACCGCCGCCATGATCCAGGCGGTCTGCCAGAGCCCGGCCGGTGTTATCGGCAATTATTCCTGCTGCACGTTTCGGAGCCCGGGGCGGGGAACGTTCATGCCGGGACCGGGGGCAGACCCTTATGACGGCACCCCGGGGCAGCTTTCCGAGGTCCCGGAGGTGCGCATGGAAACCAATGTGGCCGGGACGGACCTCCAGCGGGTCATCGGGCATATTCAGGCGCATCATCCCTATGAAACCATGGCTTATGACGTATATCCGGTGGACGCGCCACCGTCTTCACAGGGCCTGGGAAGGCTTGCCAGCGTTGATCCTCCCAGGGATCTGCCGGCACTGGCAGGGGACATGAAGGAAGCACTCGGACTGGATTCGGTGCGGTTTTCAGGACCCGGCGATATGGAAATTCACCGCGCGGCCGTATGTTCCGGAGGCGGCGGGGGGATAATTAATGATTTTTTAACAAGCGATGCCCAGGTACTGATCAGCGGAGATCTGCGATACCATGATGCGGTGAATATCTGTGAGGCGGGCCGGGCCATGATTGACATCGGCCACTTTGCATCGGAACGGCTGGTCGTGCCGGTGCTGGCAAAGCGGCTGGAAGTCGCCTGCCAAAAGGCCGGCGCCGATGTCCGGGTTACTGCGTGGCAAGGCGAAACAGATCCTTTCAACTACTTATAACCATGCGCTGACGGCCGCAAGTTTCGTCGGCTGCAATATCAGGCCGGATAAAAGATGATATCGATAACAAGACAGCAACTGGATCTGCTGGTAACACTCCAGGAAAACGAGCGGCAGCAGGAGCGCCTGCAGGCCGAACGCGACCGGATTCCCGGGAAAAAGGCAGAACTTGAAGAAAGTCTGCGTTCCTATGAACAGCAGGTGCAGCAAAAGCAGGAGGAAATCGCGGCGCTGAAGAAAAATTACCGGGCCCGGGAAAACGAGCTGGAACTCAACCAGTCCCGGATCAAAAAGCGCCAGACACAGTTGAATTCCGTGAAAACCAACCGGGAGTACCAGTCCCTGCTCAAGGAAATCGACGAGATTCGCAGCAACAACTCGCGCATAGAGGATGCCTCTTTGCAGTGCCTGGACGAAATTGATGCCGCGGAAAAGGACCTGGCGGCAAAGCAGCAGACGCATGCCGAGGAAAAGGAGCGCATCGAGGCGCAGCAGCAGGAACTGGAAAACACGGCACGCGATCTGCAGGACCGGATCGACCAGTTGACCCGGGCTTCGGCCGGAATCGAGGAGCAGCTCAATGCCGATCTGGTGCGTCAGTATCGGCAGCTCAGGAAACGCTGCGGCGGCGTGGCGATTGCACCTGTGGAGAACGCCGTTTGCAAGGGGTGCTATTTAAACATTCCACCCCAGATGTATAACGAGCTTCAGCGGGAAAATGAATTGCGGATGTGTCCGCATTGCCATCGCTTGATTTATGTTTTATAATGTAAATACGGCCGGCGGAACCCAAACGATCGCTGGTACGCAGTGCGTACCGGAGGAAAGTCCGAACACCACAGGGCAGGGTGCTCCGTAACCCGGAGTCGCGGAAACGTGAAGGAAAGTGCAGCAGAGAGCAGACCGCCCGGCACTCAATAAGCGCACATGTTTCCGGATTTCTTCAAACAGGCGTATGGATTTATTGAGTGCCGGGTAAGGGTGAAACGGTGCGGTAAGAGCGCACCAGTTCCCCGGGCGACCGGGGAAGCTATGCAAACCCCACCCGGTGCAAGACCGAATAGGGGAGCGCTTGAGGGTGGCCCGCCCGATGCTCCCGGGTAGGTCGCTGGAGGTGCCGGGCAACCGGCACCCGCAGATGAATGATCGTTGCCCGTATCCGGGGCAACCCGGTGCGGGAACAGAATTCGGCTTACGGGTTCCGTCGACCGCAAAAAATGAAATCCGAAATCCGAAATTCGAAACTCGAAACAATTTCGAATTATCAAAACGAGGGATAGGCGTTATTTGCTTGTTTTGAGAATTAAGAATTCGGATTTCGGATTTGCTTCGAATTTCGATATTCGGATTTCGAATTTATGCCGTGGGGACTGGAAACCTCCCGGCAAAAAGAACTGCGGATAAATAGAGGCTAAAGGTTTCGGTCATGCTGAAAATAGAAGATCTGGTCGTGGAAGTCGAGGGGCAAACCGTTTTAAACCGGATCAACCTGGAAATTCCGGCCGGAGAGACCCATATCCTTTTCGGCCCGAATGGTTCGGGAAAGTCCACCCTGATGATGACCATCATGGGGTTTTCCGGATATCGCGTCACTCAAGGACGCATTTATTACAAGGGTCAGGATATCACGCATATGCCCATCCATGAAAGGGCCCGTCTTGGCATTGGCGTGGCATTTCAGCGCCCGCCGGCCATCAGCGGCCTGAAAACCCGGGATATGGTTTCCCTGTGCGGCGGCCAGCGCGACGTGGATGTCCAAGGCCTGGCGAAAAAGGCGGATCTTGAGCGATTCCTGGAGCGGGACCTGAACCTGAACTTTTCCGGCGGCGAGATGAAACGCTCGGAAATGCTGCAGCTCCTGGCCCAGGCACCGGAGCTGGTGCTGCTCGATGAGCCCGAATCCGGGGTAGACCTGGAAAACGTGGTACTGCTGGGCAATATCATCAATGAACTGCTGGAGCGGGGTGTGCGGTATCCGAAAAATCCGGATGCACCGCCCCATCGCAGGAAGGGGACGAAATCCGCCCTGGTCATTACCCACACAGGGCATATCCTGGATTATATCACCGCGGAAAAAGGGCATGTCTTGTATGACGGGGTACTTTGCTGTGCCCGAAACGCCCGGGAAATACTGAAATGGATCCGGGAATACGGATATGAGGAGTGCTTCCGATGCGCAAGCTAGACCGGGAGAATAACAGCGATATGCAGGACAATTCTGAAAAAAAATACCGGGATTCGGCCGATCCCCATAAATACCTGGAGCAGCTCAACAATGTGGATCCCGAGGAGGCAAAGCAATGGCTCAATATCGGGGTGGATGTCAGCGAGGAAAACCGGGCCGGCACCTTCATCCAGAAGGACTGCTCGGTGGTGCATTCGGGCTGCAAGAACCAGCAGGTGGAAATCATGGGCATCTCGGATGCCTTAAAGAAGCATGCCTGGCTTTCTGATTACGTGTGGTACCTGATTTCCCCGGATAAGGACGAGTTTACGAAAATGGCCCATGAAATGCCACACGAGGGATATTTCATCCGCTCCTATCCGGGGGCCAGGGTCGAGGATCCGGTGCAGTCCTGTCTTTACATATCCGAAGAGGGCCTTTCCCAGCATGTCCACAACATCGTGATCGCCGAGGAAGACTCGGAGATGCACATCATCACCGGCTGCGCAACCGCCCCGCACCTGCGCACCGGTCTGCACGTGGGAATTTCGGAGTTCTATGTCAAGAAGAACGCCACCCTGCATTTCACCATGATCCATCACTGGGGAGATGAAATCGAGGTCCGGCCGCGATCGGTGATTCACGTGGAGGACGGCGGCACCGTGGTTTCCAACTATATCTCCCTGCGCCCGGTGGGTTCGCTGCAGATGTATCCGGTGACCTACCTGGACGGCAAGGACAGCGTGGCCCGGTTTAACAGCATCCTGGTGGCGCCCCCGGGGTGCGAACTCGACGTGGGATCCAAGGTGGTGCTTTCCCAGCCCGGCGCCCGGGCGGAAATCATCTCCCGGGCCATTACCACCGGGGGCACCATTATCGCCCGCGGGGAGATGGACGGCAAGGTCGAGGGCGTCAAGGGTCACCTGGAATGCAAGGGACTGATTTTAAAAGACGGGATCATGCATGCCATCCCTGAACTCATGGGCCGGGTGCCCGGCATTGACATGTCCCACGAGGCCGCGGTCGGCAAGATTGATCAAAAGGAAATCGAGTACCTCATGGCCCGGGGACTCGACGAGGAAACCGCTGTGTCCACGATTGTCCGCGGGTTTTTAAACGTAGACATCGAAGGCCTGCCGCCGGGTCTGGCCGAAGAGATCGACCGGGTGGTCGGCGAAACACAGCACGACGCGATGTAGGCACACACATGGAAATGGAAGCAGAAAACGGCGTTTGTGATATCTCTTTTACCGAGCGGGTGCGCTTTTATTCGCACAACTACATGCGCTGTCTGATGTATATCCGCTCCTGTTCAACCCCGGAGACCACCTTTACCAAGAGCCTGTATTCCAAGCTGATCACCATCTCCCACCTGCTCGAGGACTTCCTCGATTTTCACGGGGCCAAGAACAATGCGGACTGGTATTTTTACCGGGAGCTTGCCGCGGCCGTCCGGCATTTGAGCCTTGCCGGGTATACCCAGAAACATGTCCTAAACCGCCTGGTCTTCTACGATATCGATGCCAAGGAGGAATTCCGTAAGCACGGTCAAATCGTGCTTTCCTTTATCACCAACTCGCTGTACAACCTGGCTCCGGTCATTCTGGACGAAGCCGGACGGCTGGGAGTACCCGAGCCCGAGGAGGGCGGGTACCAGGCCAGCAATTTTCCAGGGGTCTCCAGCGGCGAGATGCTCGAATACGACATCTATGACGAGGACAAGGACCAGCAGCGCGATCACATCGTGCGCGTGTCAAACGAGTTTCTCTCCATTGCAGATGACTTTGACACCTATGAATTCTACGAGGTCTATGACCGCGACGGGCTCAAGGCGCTGGTGCCCGACAAGGTCAACGAGGTGGAGATCCGGCGCTTTGAGATGCTGGTCCACAACCTGCAGTCCTCATTTGATTCCTACGTCATCCACGGCGGCTTTCGTTACGGCAACCGGCGGCTCAAGCAATTCCGTGCTTATTTCTCCGTGATCTTCCACCTGCTGCAGATCATGGGTCGCCTGCTGCATTTTTATGAGCGGCACTTAATCGAGGTGGGCTACAAAAACATCTACCGCCAGGTTCGCGAACGCCTCTGCGATCTCGTGGATCCGGACCGGCTGCTTGACTGCACCATCAACTACGGGCTGCATTACGTGAATCACTATTTTGCTTCCGGCCGGGATGTTGCAAAGGAAATCCTGAAAGAAAACGTGGAAAAGAGTTCCATCCGGGTGCCGATTCCCAAGGACCTGGGCTTTCAC
>CAZTHW010000051.1:11543-13679 GCA_964613595.1 uncultured Desulfobacteraceae bacterium
AGAAATACGGCGGGCAGGTGGAGCTTGTGGTGGGCGATCATCGGTTTGATGCAAGCTCCGTGCTCGATATCCAGTGGGCCGGGGGAATGATCCAGAAGGAAGGCATCGAGGAAGTCTTGTTTGAAGGCGATGTGCGGGCCCTGAAGGATATCGAGGTGCTTGCCGGCGTCAACTACGGCGAAGACCGGATGGGCAAGGGAATCTCGCTTCCCAAGAGTCTCAACTATCTGCGGTGACCCGCCGACGTATCTGCAAGGGACGATCTATGGCGTATGCAATCATCGTGGCCGCCGGATGCGGCAAACGCATGCAATCCCCCATTGCCAAGCAATTTCTCGAACTCGGCAATATCCCTATTCTTGTGCGCACGCTCCGGGTTTTTGCCCGGCATCCGAAGATTGCCGGGATTTTCCTGGTGGTGCCGGAAAAGGAGGTGGATTTCTGTTGCAGCCGGATTCTGCCGGAAGTCGAAGACGGCACGGACCTGCAGGTGGTTGCCGGCGGCGCGCGGCGGCAGGATTCCGTGTACCAGGGCCTTCTGGCGGTTTCCGAACCCGGGCGGATCGTGGTGATTCACGACGGGGTGCGGCCGTTTGTCAGCCCGGAATTGATCACAGCCTGTATAGCGGGTGCCGATCGGCTCGGCGCCTGCATTGCCGGGATACCGGCCTCGGACACGGTAAAACGGGTGGGGCCGGAAAACGAAATCCGGGAAACCCTTGCCAGGCAAGAGATCTGGCTGGCCCAAACCCCCCAGGCATTCCGATGGGAGCTGATCAAAGAGGCTTTTGACAAGGCCATTGCAGCCGGTTTTTCCGGCACAGATGATGCCTCGATAATGGAGTACATCGGCCGGCCCGTGCGCATGATCGAAGGGAGCCGGCAAAACATCAAAATCACCACGCCTGCGGACATGGAACTTGCCGCAGCGTTTCTGAAAAAGCAACAGCCGTGAAAGGCATTCACATTCCAAGGAAAAGCGGAGGAACTCTATGTTGGACGACGTAATGAAGGTCATCAAGGAAAGGCGCAGCGTTCGGAATTTCGAGGACAAGCCCATACCCGAGGACGTCCTGGAATCACTGATCGAGGCGATTCAATGGAGCCCTTCCTGGGCCAATACCCAGTGCTGGGAAGTGGTGGTCATCAAGGACCCGGATGTCAAGACCCGCGTCCAGGAAGTTATCCCCAAGACGAACCCGGGACGCAAGGCCATTACCGACGCACCGGTTGTGCTGGCCCTGTGCGGCCGGCTGAAGGAATCCGGCTATTACAAGGGAGAAGTCACCACCAAGTTCGGCGATTGGTTCATGTTCGATCTTGGCATTGCCGCCCAGAGCGTGTGTCTGGCCGCGCATGCCGCGGGCCTGGGCACGGTGATGATGGGACTGTTTGATCATGACAAGGTCGGCGAGGTTATCAATGTGCCTGCGGGCCATGACCTGGTGACCCTGATTCCGGTGGGATATCCCGCCAAGGTGCCTTCCGCACCCAAACGCAAGGCGATCGAGGAATTCTGCCGGCAGGATACTTTCTAAAGGGCCACCACGCGGCACGGGGACAGACTTTGAGTCTGTCCCCCCTACTGCCTACTGCCTACCGACTACTGCCTCAGGTGCTCCTGGATATCGGCCACCATCCGTTCCGAGACCGTTTCCAGGGCCCGGCTCATGGCCTTTGCAAAACCCAGGGGATTGTTTTGTTCAAGGTCCCGGCGCACGCGGTAGGTTTTTTGCAGCAGCACCGGGCTGTCTGATACGGCAGGTGCATTTTTTGACAGGGTGATGGAAAGTGCCAGAACCGCCGCCCATGACTCCCGGCTGTCATCCTCGTAAAACGCCTCCACCCGGCCTTTGAGGACATGGGTGGGGTCATTTCCGGTGCCCTCGGCAGCCGTTTCAACAATCCGTGCGGCCCGGATATCGCGTACAATGAAGCTGCCAATCATTTGTGCCGGCTTTGACAGCCATTTGTGGTATACGTATGTGCTGCGGCGGTAATCGTTGTCCGCATAGACCATCCGGTCTGAATGATACGGCGCAACAGCCCGGAAGGGCTTGACTGCCAGGCGCACCGGCAGCGTTGTATCAGCCTCCGCGGCATCCGGGGCCGGGTAGGCAAGGGTGTATAGTTCCA
>CAZTHW010000052.1:0-13604 GCA_964613595.1 uncultured Desulfobacteraceae bacterium
TTCCGATTTTACTTAACCACTTAATCACTTAAAACTTAACACTGCCTGTAAAAAGGACTTTTTACAGGCTTGTCATCCCTGGGTTTCCACCATGCGCCGGTAAAAGCCGTCTGCGGCCATGAGCCGCTCGTGGGCGCCGGATTCGATAACGCGGCCGTGGTGCATGACCAGGATGCTATCGGCGATTTTCGCCGTGGACAGCCGGTGGGCGATGACAATGGCGGTGCGTTCTGCCATGAGCGTGGACAGGGCCTGCTGGATACTGGCCTCGGTCTCGGAGTCGATGTAGGAGGTGGCCTCGTCAAATATGATGAGTTCGGGATCCGCGGCAATCGCCCGGGCAATGGAAATCAGCTGCCGCTGGCCCGAGGAAAGCGTGGCGCCCTGCTCGGTGAGCCGGGTGTGAATGCCCTCGGGCATCCGGTGGATAAAGGATCCGGCATGGGACTGGGCCAGCACCCGGTCGACGGTTTGCCGGTCCGGCTCGCCGTTGGCCCCGAAGATGTTGTGCATGATGGAGCCGGAAAACAGAAACGGGTCCTGGGAGACCAGGGCGATTTTGCTGCGCAGCTCACTGATCCGGAATCTGCGGATATCCGTGCCGTTGACCCGCACGGCGCCCGCGTCCGGATCGTAAAAACGCATGATCAGGTTGATCAGCGATGTCTTGCCCGCGCCCGTGGGACCCACCACGGCCAGGGTGCTGCCGGCGGGCACGGAAAAGTCGATTCCCCGGATCACCGGTTCATCCGGGTCGTAGCCGAACCAGACATTGAGCCCGGAGATTTCGGTAAAGCGCGCGGGCATGGCTGCAGCCCGTCCGTTTTCAGGCTCTGGCAGCCGGTCGTCTTCATCCAGGATCAGGAAAATGCGTTCTGCAGATGACAGTGCGTTTTGTGTGATGTTGTATTTTTCCGCAATGTCCCGGATCGGCCGGAAAAACATCCGGATATAGGAGATAAACACCACCAGTTCGCCGAGGCTCACCCTGCCGGCCAGGATGCCTGATCCGCCGGCAAAAATCACCACTGCCAGGCCCACCGAGCTCATCAGCTCGATAAACGGCATGAACAGGGCAAATACCGTGATCTGGCGCATGCCCGCGGTGAAGTTCTCGCGGTTGATCCGCCGGAAATCGTCGTAGTTGTTTTTCTCCTGGCCGAAAAGCTGGATAATGCCGATGCCGCCGATGGTCTCAGAGAACTTGGTGTTGATCTCCGCGGCCTTGATGCGAAGGGTGCGATAGGCGTTTCTGGCGGTGTTGGCGAACTTGAACCCGGCGTAGAACACAAACGGGAAGATTACGTACACGGCCAGGGAAAGCTTCCAGTCAATGGTAAAAAGCACCGCTGTGATGCCGATGAGCAGGAAGAGGTCCTTGAGCACGAAAATAATGACCGATGTCAGCATTTCGTGCAGGTTCTGGATGTCGTTGGTCACCCGGGTCACCAGGCGTCCCACCGGGTTGGTGTTAAAAAAATGCACAGACAGGCGCTGTATGTGGGAAAAAAGTGTCAGCCTCAGCTCGTGCATGATGCTCTGGGCCGTGTATTCCATGAGCAAAACATGCCCGAAGTTCACCGCCAGGTTTAGCAGGATGATCACTATAAGAATCAGGGCTATTTTGTTCAAACCCTGGTAATCCGCCTGTTTTTCTTCGGGCGTTCTTTTTTCGGCTGACTTTTCCGGGCTTTGGGAATCCGGCCCGGGGTCGGCGGCCCCGATGGATGCGGGCCGGTCAACTGCGTGCTCGGGTACTATGTAGCGGTCAATTGCTTCCTTGGTCACGTAGGGAACGGCCAGTTCCAGCAGGGTTACCGCGGCCATGAGGATCAGGGCCAGGGTCAGCAGGAGCTTGTAGGGCCGGATAAAAGGCACAATCCGCCGCAGCAGGCGTACGTCCGCGGACTTGCCCAGTTCCTTTTCCCCGAATATGTCGCTTTGCCCGCTCATGAGATCGCCGGATTACGCCTCGTATCGCTGAAGCATTTCGGTTTTGGCATAGTAGCCGCCTTTTGCCGCCAGTTCTTGGTGTGTGCCCGACTCCGCGATTGTCCCGTTTTGGACCACGATGATCCGGTCTGCAAACGAAACCGCCGGGATGCGGTGCGATGCGATCAGGATGGTTTTTTCCCGGGCCAGTTCCCGGATCGCGGAGAGAATTTCCGCGGCGGTTTCCGTGTCCACCTGGCCGATGGGATCGTCGAGCAGCAGCACGGGCGCGTCTCTGAGCAGGGCGCGGGCCAGCACGATGCGCTGTTTCTGTCCGCCCGAAAGCACCACGCCCCGCTCTCCCACCGGTGTGTCAAATCCCTTCGGAAACGTCCGGATGGTTTCATACAGGGCGGCCTGACCGGCCACCCGGATGAGCTCGGATTCCTGCGTGGGCCGGCCAAAGGCGATGTTGTCCCGGATGCTGCCGGAAAACAGGTACGGCTCCTGGGGCACGTGCGCGATACAGCTTCGCAGGTCTGCGAGTTTCAGGTCCCGGATGTCGGCTCCGTCGAGCCGGATGACGCCCTGGGTGACGTCATAGCGTCGGGTGATCAGGTTGAGCAGGGTGGTCTTGCCGCACCCCTGGGGGCCGATAATGCCCAGGGTGCCGCCCGGGGCCACCTCCAGGTCAAGGTTTTCTACCGCGGGCCCGCTGCTCTTGGGGTAGGCAAACGAGACGTTTTCAAATGAGATCCGCCCCCGGCAAGAGTCAAGACTCCGGGCATCCGGGCGGTCCCGGATGTCTGGCTCGGCTGCGAGAATCGAGTTGATCCGGTCCAGTGATGCGGTGCCGCGCTGAATCAGGTTGGTCAGCCAGCCCAGGGCCATCATGGGCCAGGTCAGCATGTTGAGGTAGCTGATAAATGCCACGAAATCGCCCGGTGTGATCTGATTTGCAATGGTGAGCCGCCCGCCAAAAAACACCACGATGGTGAGGCTGACATTGGTGAAAAACACCATCATGGGAAAAAAGGAACCGGTGATATTGACCAGCTTGATGTTGTCGGCAATGTAATTGTTGGAAACGCTTTTCAGGCGCGTAAATTCGGTTCCCTCCCGGTTGTAGGCCTTGACCATGCGGATGCCGGAAAAGCTTTCCCGCACGATTTCGGTCATATCCGAGAAGGTGGCCTGCACCCGGGTGTACAATCGGTGCATCTTGCGCCCGAATATGCGGGTAAATATCGCGATGACCGGCATGGGAATCAGGGCCAGGGCCGTGAGCCGGATGTCGATGTATGCCATGAATCCGATGGCCGCACTGCCCAGGAAAATCGAGTCGGTCAGGGCCACCATGCCCATGCCCACGGCCATGCGCACGTTGTTGATGTCGTTGGTGGCATGGGCCATGAGGTCGCCTGTGGAGCGCTGGTCAAAATAGGCTGATGAAAGCGTCTGCACATGGGAAAACAGGCGGTTGCGAAGGCCTTCTTCAACCACCCGGGAGGTGCCGATTAAAAGCCGGCGCCAGAAGAAGCGCAGCACGGTCATGAATGCGGCGATTATGGCGATCATGCCCGCATACCTGCCCAGGCCCGCCATGTCGATGGTTCCTGCCGTGAGTTCGTCCACCGCCCACTTGACCACCCTGGGGATGAACAGCTGGAGCACGTCCACCACCATCAGGCAGGCGATGCCGATGCATATGATTGCGCGTCTTTGAAGGAAGTAGGGTTTTATCAGGTGAAACGAGCCCATGGGCAACTCCGATTACATGGTGGCCTTCTGGCTTACTATGGCCGCCAGAAAGTGTAAAGATTTTTTTCATACCCTGGTATGTGCGCACAAAGATCGGAAAACCGGTGAAAGTGCATTGATATTTCAGATACCTGTGTGGTAAAAAGAAACCTGACAACGTTTCTTCGAATTTATTTTTGAAAGCCGGCAATGAAGCACACCAGACCCTTATTGAAAAAGCCGGGACAGGCTGCGGGCGCCTGTATCCGGCTGGTGTTCATACCCGTTATCCTTGTCCTTTTCTTTCATTGTTCCGCTGTCCGGGCCCAGAACAGTGCCGAATCCGGCAGCGCCGGCCAGGGGGTGGTCGGCGCGCCGGGTCTGTATCAAACACTTACCCAGTCATTTGAGCAGGCCGAGGCGGTGGAACGGCAGGAACTGGAGAGGATCTCCAAACGCCTTGAAGCGGTCAGGGCCGGGCAGGAGCAGATAACCCGCAGGCTCGGCCGTTTGCAGCTCATGATTTCCACGCATTCCAATATGCTGCTGGTGCCTGCCACGGATATTCAATCCCTGGAGCAGGCAGAGATCAGGCAGACCGTGGCCGTGGACTACATGCAGGAGCAGATCCGGGAGTATCAGGAAAAAATCGAGGAATTAAACCGCGCCCGGAAAGAAGCCGAGGCACAGATGGGGTTTTATACCCGGCAGATTAATGATATCCGGGCTTATCCGGCCGAGATAACCAGGAAAAAGGAGCTGACAGGCAAGCTTGCCACCCTGAGCGATATCCTGAAAACCAAGCAGGAGAAAATCCAACAGCTCATAAAAATTTATACCAGCCGTGTGGAGCGCTTCGAGACTCTGCAGGTCGAAATGGCCCCTTTAATTGAACAAATTCACCAGCGTATTGCAAAACAGAAGCAAAGCCGCATTTTTCACTACACCACCCCCCCGGTCATTCGACTGTATCAGGGAGAACTTCAGGCCAGTCTGCAGGAGGTTTGGGGAAAAACCCGAAGATTGTTTGTGTATACCGCCTGGCAGAAACCAGAGGTGATCACGTGGAAACAATACGGCATTTACCTGGGTGTGTTTGCTTTTTTCCTGGCACTGCTTGAGCTCGTTTTGTACGGGCTCGGCAGGTATTGTCTGAGATCGATGCAGCACTGTCTGGACATGGGCAAGTTCTGGCAGTACGTGCTGGTCAAGCTGATCCAGAAGTCGCTACCGCTGGCGGCCGCCATTGCCTTTTTCTATTTTTATCCGATCCGGCCGGCATACCGGATCGCCCCGTTTTTCTCATTACTTCCCCTGATTATCCGTATCCTGGGGCTGGTTCTGGTTATCCGGTGGGGACTGGTGTTTCTGCGGATGGTTGGCGCCAGGACCGAAGACGTGCTGTTTCACCGGCTGTATCTGCCGCTGCGGCAGCTTCTGTTCGGGGTGCTGGTCTACGGGATCGGGTATTTCTTCATCAGCCGGGTGATCTGCTATAACTGTATCAGCCTGGTGGTCTGGCGCCTGGTTTTTGAATTCTTCCTGCTGGGCTGGGGCATCTATTTCTTCGGCATTTTCCGGCGCAATGCGAATTATTCGGGCTATGCCGAACATTCCGGGTTTGCCTGGGCAAGGGTGGCCTTCCCGGTTTTGGGCTACGGGGTGATCGTGCCGGGGGTGGTTGCCGAGTTGGCGGGTTTTGGCGGGCTTTCCGCATACTGGTACAACGGAGTGGCCAAAAGCATCCTGGTGGTGTTCTGGGGTTTTATCCTGCTGCTGGTGCTTCGTGAAGCAGACGTACCCGCCTACATGGAGCGATCCAAGGATGTTGACGTGGACGTATCCGATGTTGCCGGCCAGCAGCCGTACCCCGTGCGGTGGTTGCTCGTGCGCCTGCTTCGGCTGGGATGCCTGGCAGGCGGGTTCTATGTCCTGTTGCTGGCCTGGGGTGCGCCCCGGACGATCCTGGCGGATATTTTTTACGCCGTGAATTACAAGGTCAATGTCGGCGATTTCCAGCTGAGCCTGATGGGGTTTGTTTACGCGGTGATCGTCCTGCTTGTCATTCACACGGTTGCCGTGATCACCAAGGAGCTTTTGCGCAGCCGGATCCTGAAAGACAGGAAGCTGGAAATCGGCGTCAAAGATTCCATCATCCGGATTACGGGATATGTGCTGTGGGGCATTGGCGTGCTGATCGCCCTGCGGGTGATGGGCATCAGCGGCACATCGCTCACCGTGGTATTCGGTGCCCTGGGTATCGGGCTCGGGTTCGGCCTGCAGAATATTTTCAACAACTTTTTAAGCGGCATCATCCTTCTTTTCGAACGGCCGATCCAGGTGGGCGATATCGTTGAAATCGGCGGCATATGGGGCACCGTCCGGGAGATCAACGTGCGCTCCACCCAGGTGCGCACATTTGACAACGCGGACCTGATCATCCCGAACGCGGATTTTATCAGCCAGAGCCTTACCAACTGGAGCTTTCGCGATGCCCGGGTCAGAAGGACCCTGGCAGTGGGCGTGGCCTACGGCTCGGATATCGAACTGGTGCGCCGGCTTTTAATCGAGGTGGCCTACAAGCACCCGCGCATTCTGCGCCGGCCGCACCCGGAGGTGCTGTTTTCCGATTTCGGTGAAAGCGCCCTGATTTTCAAGCTGCGCTTCTGGGTGCATATTGACTGGTTTTTGATCGTGGAAACTGACGTGCGCTTTGACATTGACAAGGTTTTCAGGGAAAATGGCATTACGATCCCGTTTCCGCAGCGGGATCTGCATTTTAAATCAGACCCCCGTATTTCCGTTTCCGGGACACAGGAGCAGGAAACATGACCGCACAGTTTGTCGTACTGGCCCTGTTAATTGTACTTTCGGGCCTTTTTTCATCATCCGAGACCGCGCTTTTTTCCATCAGCAAGACCAAGGCCCGGCACCTGGCAAAGTCCGGCGGCCGGGCCAGCCAGCTGATTTACCGGATGAAGGAAGATCCCCACAGGCTGCTTTCCACGATTCTCATCGGAAACAACCTGGTCAACATCGGGGCCTCGTCTCTGGCCACAGCCGTTACCATGCAGTATTTTTCAAACAATGCCGTGGGCATTGCCACCGGTATCATGACGTTTCTGATCCTGGTTTTCGGCGAGATCTTTCCCAAGACCCTGGCGGCCCAACACAACGTGGCCATCGGCAGGGTCGTCATTATGCCGCTGTTCTGGCTTTCCTTCTTGCTTTTCCCGGTGATCTGGCTTTTGAACTTCGTGCCGAGGCTGGCGGGGGCGGCCCGCGGGGCGCCCCCGGTTACCGAGGACGAGCTGATCACCTTTGTCGACGTGGTCCACGAAGGCGGACAGATCAACCCGGAGGAGCGCGAGCTGATCTACAACGTGATCAAACTCGATGATGTCAGCGTATCCGAGATCATGACGCCGAGTGCCGATATATTTGTTATAGAAAGGGACAAGCAGCCGGACCTGGAAAAGATCCTGGAGTCCGGGTTTACCCGGATCCCCGTGATCTCAGGGGATATTGATCACGTGGTGGGGCTGGTCAACGTCAAGGACCTGTTCAAGCAGGAAGTCACTACAAACGGCGGCGTGGATATCGAGAAAATCATGCGGGCGCCTTATTTCGTGCCGGAGCACAAGAAGCTCGATCAACTGCTCAATCAGTTCAAGCGCAAAAAGGAGCATGCGGCAATCGTGGTCAACGAATACGGCGAGGTCTCCGGCATGATCACGCTCGAGGACGTGCTCGAGGCCATTGTGGGCGATATCGTGGATGAAACCGATATTGTCAAGCCGCCGGTGGTAAAGCTCCGGGAGAAGGAATGGCTGGTGCTGGGGTCTGCGGATATCCGGACCGTAAACGAAAAACTGCGCATGAACATCCCGGAATCGGGCGCCTACGAAACCTTTACCGGGTACATCCTCGAGCAGATCGGTCGCATCCCCCGGGAGCAGGAACAACTCGTGGTCGGCAAGTACGTGGTCACGGTCAAGGAAGTCGAGGGCAACCGGGTGATCTCATTTGTCGTGCAGCGCAAGTAGCCGGTAAATCCCCTTCGGGCGGTTATGTGAGCAGGTCCTTTTTCTTTTCCTCAAATTCCGCCTTGTCGATTTCGCCCCGGGCATATCGCTGCTTGAGAATATCCAGCGCGCTTGCCGAATCGCTGCGGGGGGTGCCGGACTCGGTTTTCGTGCTCTGGATCAGCCACTTGATCAGGTAGATCAGCCCTACGATCACAAGCACCCAGACCACGAGCATGAAGATTCCGCCGAACCAGCCCATGAATCCCCATCCGCCCATCATTGACGGGCCCATGTGCCAGTCGTTGTATCTGCCCTGCTGGGCCAGGGCCGGCTGGGCAAATTGAAACAACATTATAAAAGAGCTCAGAACGGCACTTAAGGTAAAACTACGCTTCAGTTTCATGGCAAGTCTCCTTGGTCCGGTAGAAAGTCTTTTTTACCGGCAGTGTTAAGTTTTAAGTGATTAAGTGTTTAAGTAAAATCAAAAGCTTATATTTTTATTGTTAAAAGGGCGTAACACTTTTAAGCCTTTTTACGAAACCGTAAACCGTAAACCGTGAACTGTAAACTATGAACCGTGAACATTTAATATAATTCTTTTGAAAAACAATGAAAGCAGAAGGTTTGTCTTTGTCTGCGGTTTGGGCCTTCGGCTCGCCATCGGCCTTCGGCTCGCCATCGGCCTTCGGCTCGCCATCGGCCTGCGTGTTGACTGGCCTTGTGAATGTGGTTATTTATGTGTATGTTTGGAAAAAATAAACGATTTATAAGGAAAGATGTGCAATATATATGGAATCCGGAACAGTTGTGGAATATATAGACCAGCAGCGAATCGTGTGCGCCGCGGTCTTGGAAGAAAAGGACGGCCGCCTTCGGCTGCTAAATGAAAATAACCGGGAGGTCAATCAGAAGGCCGCCCGCCTGACCCACATCTCGCATACCCGCCTGAATTTTTCCCAGGGGCGGGACAAGGTGGTGGAAGCGCTCAAGGAAACTGCCGTGCGGCGGCAGGCTTTAAGCCGGCACATTGACATCCCGGAAATCTGGGAGGCGGTGTGCTCGCTGGAAGAATGGATTGATCTGGAGACCATGACCGCATTCTGCTTTTCCGGGCAACCGGAAAGCGATCACGAGTCTGCCGTGATCCGCGCGTTTTTTGAAAACCGGACCTATTTCAAGTTCAGCCATGACTGGTTTTATCCTCACTCCGAGGAGACGGTGGAAAACAATATCGCCCGCCAGGAGGCCGAGGCGCGCAAGCAGCGGGTAATTGAAGAGGGCGGGCGGTGGATGCGCAGCGTGTTGAGCAACGGCGGCGCACCGCCTGAAGTCGATGCCGGGATTATCGATATTCTGAAATCCTATTATCTCCACGGCAAGGAAAGCGCCAACCCTTCGGCGGCAAAGGCCGTCCTGTCCAGGGCCGGGGCGGACGGACCGGAAACCATTTTTTCGGCCATGGTGCGTGCAGGATTGTGGGATCCCGACGAAAACCTCGATCTTTACAGATACGAGATTCCCACGGAGTTTCCCGGTTCGGTCATGGAGAAGGCAGACGAGCTTCACGGCCGGGATGAAAATTTTCTGCCGGATCCCAAAAGGCGTGACCTGACCGATCTCGATATCATCACCATCGACGGCCAGGGCACCATGGACTTTGACGATGCATTAAGCCTCGAGCAGCAGGGCAAACAATTGCGCATAGGCGTGCACATCTCGGATGTGGCCGCATGGGTGGAAAAAGGCGGCGTGATCGACCAGGAGGTCATATCCCGGGGCACCTCGATTTACATGCCGGACTTAAAGATCCCCATGCTGCCAAACGGCCTGGCCGAAAATCTGTGCAGCCTGATCCGGGGAAAGGTGCGCCCGGCCATCAGCATATTCTTCACTGTGACTTCCCGGGCCGATATCGTGAATTACGAGATCGTGCCGTCCTGGATTTCTGTTAAGCGCCAGTTGACCTATACCGAGGTCGACGACATGATCCGGACCGATGAGGTCCTTCAGGCCTTGCACAGGACCGCCCTGGCATTTAACCGCAAGCGCCTGGAAAACGGGGCCGTGCAGATCCTGCTGCCGGAACTCAACGTGCGCGTGTACAAGGGCGGTGACATCCGGCTTAAGACCATGGCGCGGGACAGCCCCGGGCGCCTGCTGGTGGCAGAGATGATGATCATGGCCAACTGGGTGATGGCCCGTTTCCTGTCGGAAAACGAGATGCCGGCGATTTTCCGTTCCCAGTTAAACCCCAGGGGACGCCTGTATTCCGGCGACGACGAGGGGACCCTGTTTCAGAACTGGATGCAGCGGCGGATGCTCTCCCGGGTTGTGCTGGGAACCGGACCGGAGCCGCATTCCGGGCTCGGCCTGGATGCCTATACCACGGCCACGTCCCCGATCCGCAAGTATTTTGACCTGTTGACCCAGCGGCAGCTGCGGGCCTGCTTTGCAATGGAAGAACCCTACAGCGCATCCGAGATCGATGAAATACTGCAGATGCTGCAGATTCCACTTTCCCGCGCCCGCCTGGTCCAAAACCGCAGGCTGCGGTTCTGGATCCTGAAATACCTCGAAGGCATGATCGGGACCAAGGCCGAGGCCATTGTACTGGACAAGCGGCGGGACGGATATACGATCCTGCTTCCCGATTACCTCATGGAGGCCCGGATGTCTGCGACTTCCGGTGTGGATTTAAAGCCCGGGGACCTGGCCCGGATTACCTTCCAGCACGTGGATGCGGCCCGGGACAAGCTTGCCGTGTTTCTCGGGTAATAGGGATGAAATGAATTCCTGATCAAAGAGGCGCCCATGTCCATGCCCAAGACCAAGATCGTTTGTACTATCGGACCGGCCTGTGCGGATACCGACACCATTGCCCGGATGATCCGGGGCGGCATGAGCGTGGCCCGGCTCAACTTTTCCCACGGCACCCGGGAGAATCACGCGGAAATGATCCGCATGATCCGGGCGGCTTCGGAAAAGGCCGGCGCGTCGGTGGCCATTCTCCAGGACCTGCGGGGTCCCAAGATCCGGGTCGGCGAAATCTCGCCGCCGGGCATTCATCTGGACCCCGGGGACTGCCTGATTTTGACCACTGAACCGGGTATCGGCCAGGGCAACAGGGTTTCGGTGAGCTATCCGCATCTGCCCGAGGATGTCTCCAAAGGCGATACCATCCTGCTGGCAGACGGGCTCATGGAACTGGTGGTCATGCGGACCACGGAGATGGAGGTCCATTGCGAGGTCATTACCGGCGGAACCCTGACTTCCCACAAGGGCATCAACCTGCCCTCCGGCAGCATCCGGACTCCGGCAATAACGGATAAGGACCGCGACGACCTGGCCTTTGGCCTCTCTCAGGACGTGGATTATGTGGCCATGTCCTTTGTGCGCAATGCCGAAGACGTACGCCGCGCAAAGGAGATTATTGCGAAGGCCGGCTGTGACACCCCGGTGATCGCCAAGATCGAAAAACACGAGGCCTTAAATGACATTGACAATATTGTGGCGGCCTCTGACGGGATCATGGTGGCCCGGGGGGACCTGGGCGTGGAGATCCCTCTGGAAAACGTGCCCGGCACCCAGAAAATGCTGGTCCAAAAGGGAAACCAGGCCGGAAAGCCTGTAATTATTGCCACGCAGATGCTGCGCTCCATGATCGACTCGCCCCGCCCCACCCGGGCAGAGGCCACGGACGTGGCAAACGCGGTGTTAGACGGCACAGACGCCCTGATGCTCTCAGAGGAAACCGCCACCGGCAGCCACCCGGTAGGCGCGGTTGAATACATGGCACGCATTGCCGCGGAGACCGAAAAGAAGTACCCTTACGCAAGATCCTTTCAGGAGGTGCTCCAGACCCGGATATCGGAATCCGTGGCCCACGCTACCTGCATCCTGTCTGATCACCTGGCGGCCCGGGCCATTATCGCAACCACCAAGAGCGGATTCACCGCACACCAGATCGCCCGGTTCCGGCCCGGCAGCCGGATCATCGCGGTATCGCCGGAGATTAAAACGGTGCGGCGCCTGGCCTTGTATTGGGGCTGTCTGCCGGGACTTATGGATCATACCCCGGAAACTGACGAGATGTTTGAGCGGGCCTCGGCGTTTGCCATTGAAAAGGGCCACGCCCGGGCCGGCGACCTGGTGGTCATCACCGCGGGACATCCCATGTGGGAGGCCGGCACCACGAACATGATCACGGTGCGCCGGCTTTCCGGGGCGTAACCGGAATTTCAGGCGCAAACCACAAAAAGATTACCAGGAGGGAAGTCACAGACTCATCTTCTTGCGTGCGCTTTGTGTGCGCCATGGTTATGATATAAGGTTATGCTGACGCGTAAGTGCTTGCAGAAACCCACAGGGCCACAGTCATGACCGAGCATCTGGGAAAAACCGGCATTGAGCGAGCCGCCCGGGCCACCGGCATCCTGCCGCTGCTGCTTTTTCTGGGTGCGGCCTCAATGGTGCCGCACACGGCTGCAGGCGAGTCGTATCGACTGGCCGTTGCCTGGGTCCCCGGGCTGGGTGTGAACCTTTCCTTCATGCTCGACGGGCTGAGCGTGCTTTTTGCGCTCATCATCACCGGAGTCGGTTTTTTTGTCACCCTGTACGCGGTGGACTACCTGCACGGCCACCGGCATACCGGCCGGTTCTTTGTTTTTCTCCACGCATTCATGCTCTCCATGCTGGGCCTGGTCCTTGCCGACAACGTGCTGTCGCTGTTCGTGTTCTGGGAACTGACCACGATTTTTTCCTACCTGCTCATCGGGTTTGAGCACGAAGCCGAGGCTTCCCGGAAAAGCGCCCGCCAGGCGCTGCTGGTCACGGGTGCCGGGGGCCTGGCCCTGCTGGTGGGATTCCTGCTCATGGGGATTGCCACCGGGACGTATGAGATCTCGCAGATGGTGGCCATGAGCGCTTCCCTGCCGGATCACCCGCTTTACGGCGCCATACTGGTAATGGTTTTTCTCGGGGCGTTTACCAAGTCCGCCCAGTTTCCGTTTCATTTCTGGCTGCCAAATGCCATGGCTGCGCCCGCGCCCATCAGCGCGTTTCTGCATTCGGCCACCATGGTCAAGGGCGGCATCTATCTGCTTGCCCGGTTCCACCCGGTTCTGGGTGGATCCGCTGCCTGGACTGCGGTACTGGTGATCGTGGGCGGCGTGACCGCGGTTGTCGGGGCGTTTACCGCCCTGGGGCAGACGGATCTGAAAAAAATCCTGGCCTATACCACGGTTTCGGCCCTGGGTATCATGACCATGTTTCTGGGCGGGCAGACCGCGCCGTCGCTGACCGCGGCCATGACATTTCTGCTGGTGCACGCGATTTACAAGTCCGCACTTTTTCTGGTGGCCGGCATTATTGATCACCAGGCCGGCACCCGGGATATTGAAAAGCTCGGCGGCCTGGCCCGGTCTATGCCGGTGACCGCGCTTGGCGCATTTGCCGCCTGTTTTTCCATGGCCGGGTTTCCTCTGTTTTTCGGATTTATCGGAAAGGAAATCATGTACAAGGGGGCCCTGGCAGAAGCCATGATGCCGGGCCTGACCGCGGCGGCGGCCGTCCTGGCAAACGGGCTGATGACCGCGGTGGCGGGTATTTTTCTCATCGGTCCCTTTCTCTCCTGTGCGGCGCGGCATCCCGAACCCAGGCCCGAGGCGTGTGCCGCCATGTGCAGCGGGCCCCTGGTGCTGGGCGGGCTCGGCATATTTTTCGGCATTGTCCCGGAGTTCGTGGGAAAGTGGCTGGTGTCCCCGGCGGTGCTGGCATTTCATGCGCACCTGGAGCATATCAAGCTGGAACTGTTTCACGGGATTAACGCCCCGCTTTTGCTCAGCGCGGTCACCCTGGCCCTGGGCGTGGTCCTGTACTTGAACCGGAAACGGGTCAATTACGGGG
>CAZTHW010000053.1:0-13525 GCA_964613595.1 uncultured Desulfobacteraceae bacterium
CCCCAGGGCCGTGCGCGCCTCCGGCGGCGCAGTAATGCATGCCCGATTGATGCAGGGCCCCTCGATCCATGAATTGCCCGGCAATATGCCCATTGTCGCCCTTTCCGCGGAAGGCACTCCGATAGCGGAATTCGAGTTTCCAAAAACCTTCGCCCTGCTGCCGGGCATGGAAGGCCCGGGCCTGCCCGGGCACCTGCGACAAAAAACCGTTTCAATCCCCATCCGGCCGGAAATCGAATCGCTCAATGCGGCCGCAGCCGCGGCGATCGCGCTGTATGCCTGGTCGCAGAACAAACGCGCATAAAGGACTGCTGATGTTTCCGCCCGCCACAAAAGAACAGGTTCGGGACATGGGCTGGCAGGGACTTGATATCATCCTGGTCACCGGTGATGCCTGGATTGACACCCCGCATATCGGGGCTGCCGTAATCGCCAACGTGCTGATGGATGCCGGCTACCGGGTGGGAATCATTGCCCAGCCGGATGTGTCCGGCAGCGAAGATATCACCCGCCTGGGC
Organism: uncultured Desulfobacteraceae bacterium; assembly: GCA_964613595.1. Classification (GTDB taxonomy): domain Bacteria; phylum Desulfobacterota; class Desulfobacteria; order Desulfobacterales; family Desulfosalsimonadaceae; genus Desulfosalsimonas. Next base: position 519 of record CAZTHW010000053.1, read on the forward strand.
GAACCCGAACTTTTCTGGGGCGTGACCGCCGGGTGCATGGATTCCATGGTGGCCAACTACACGGCCAACAAGAAAAAGCGCCAACAGGACGACCTGACCCCGGGCGGACGCAACAACCTGCGGCCGGACCGCGCCGCAATCGCCTATACCAACCTGATCCGCCGGTATTTCAAAAAGACCCGGCCCGTTGTCCTCGGGGGCATGGAGGCGAGCCTGCGCCGCATTTCCCACTATGATTTCTGGACCGACAAGGTCCGCCGCAGCATCCTGTTTGACGCCAAGGCAGACATCCTGGTCTACGGCATGGGGGAAAAGACCGTACTGGAACTGGCCCGGAAAATCCAGCAGAAAGCCGATATCACTGACGTGCGCGGCATATGCTATATCTCCGGACAAAAGCCTGAAAACTTTATCGAGCTGCCCGCCCATGCCCGGGTGAGTACGGACAAGGAATTTTTCCGGCAGATGTTTGAAACCTTTTACAGGCACACGGACCCGGTAAAGGCCAGCGGCCTGTGCCAGATGCAGGACACACGCTACCTGGTGTGCAATCCGCCGCAGGCGCCACTGAGCAGTCCCGAACTCGACCGTGTACACGAACTCGACTTCAAGCGGGCGGCCCATCCCGTGCACGCAGACCAGGGCGAACTGCGGGCCCTGGAAACCATCCGGTTTTCCCTGATCACCCATCGGGGGTGTTTCGGGGAATGCCATTTCTGCGCCATCACCGCGCACCAGGGCAAAACCGTGATCAGCCGCAGCCGGGACGCCATTGTCCGGGAAGCCCGGAACCTGACCCGGCATCCGAAATTCACGGGCATCATTTCAGACGTGGGCGGTCCGACCGCCAATATGTACGCAATGGAATGCCGCCGCAAGGCGGAGAAAGGCGCCTGCGGAAACCGGCGCTGCGTGGGGGAAAAAACCTGCCCCGAGCTTGCGGTCGATCACGCCCCCCAGGTGGAACTGCTGGACAAACTGCGTCAAATTCCGGGGGTCCGGCACGTGTTTATCGGATCCGGCATCCGGCACGATTTGATTCTTGCAGACAATAAATCCGGCCGGGCATACCTTGAAGCGCTTGTTTCCCGCCACATCTCCGGGCAATTGAAAATCGCCCCGGAACACAGCCGGGACCATATCCTGGCGCTCATGGGCAAGCCCCGGATCGAGGAAACGCGGAAATTTCTCTCCCTGTTTGCCCGTACCAATCGCAGGTTAAACCTCCGGCGCTACCTGACCTGCTATTTTATCGCCGCCTATCCCGGGGCCACAACCGCGGACATGCAGGCGGCACGGGAGTTTGCCCGTCGCGAACTCGGCTTTATCCCGGAACAGGTCCAGATCTTTACCCCCGGCCCCGCCACCGTGGCCACGCTCATGTATTACACGGAAAAAACGTTTGCCGGCAATCAGCCCCTGTTCGTGGAAAAGCATCCAAAGGGGCGGGAAAGACAAAAACAGATCATAGTCAGCTCCAGTAAAATTTTTTAAAAAAAATTCCGGCCGGAATTTGACTGCGTCGATACCGATCCCGATTTCGGTACCGGTGCCGAGTTGGAGGGGAAACTTCATTTCTTGACAAACTGCATGGTTCGGGTAAAATCTGTTTACGGTATGTAAGTAAGTTTTACTTTTCATCAACCATGCACCTTCAGGCTGAATGCCAGATGGAACTCGAAAAAACGGCCCGACAGGTCCCGCCCGGGCAGGTCAAGATCGAAAACGCCCTGCGCCTGCTGCTGGAGCACAAGGACTTCAACTCCATCACCACCGCTGAAATCGCCCGGACATCAGGAGTCAACGAAGCACTCATCTATCGCTACTTCAAGGACAAGCGGGGCCTGCTGCACCAGGTGCTGGCCAACGACCTGAAGGCGCTGGTGCTGCAGATAAAAAAAGACGTCAAAGACATCAGGGGCGCGCTGAGCAAGCTGCACGGCCTGATTCGGGGACACATTCACTATTACGCGGAAAACCGGATAATCGCCAAAATCCTGTTGCTGGAAGTCCGAAACTACCCGGCCTATTTTGAAAGCGAAAGCTACCGGATCGTGCAGGGCTACGGGCAGATGATTCTCGAGTTCATTGAGGAGGGGGTCAGAACCGGTGAAATTCGGGACGATATCGCACCGCACCAGATTCGCCAGGTAATACTGGGCGGCATTGAGCACCTCTGCCTGCCCGGGGTGATCTTCGGGGGGGAAATCCCGGCGGATCAGTGTGCGGATGACTTGTGTGAAATCATTTCGCACGGAATTTCAAACCAAACAAGCAGGGAGAGTTAAAAATCATGGAAACCAGGGGAAACACGTTTATTGTAACCGGCGGGGCCTCAGGCCTTGGCAAGGCAGTTGCCGAAAGCCTGGTCCGGGAAGGCGGCAACGCGGCCATCTTTGATCTCGCAGATGAGCAGGGCCAGGCCCTGGCCGAAGAACTGGGAAATGCCGCCATTTACTGCCGAACCGACGTGGCGGATGAAGCTTCCGTGGAAAACGGGGTCAACAAGACCATGGAGGCTTTCGGCGCGATTCACGGCGTGATCAACTGCGCGGGCATCGGAATCCCGGCAAAGGTGGTCGGCAAAAAGGGACCCATGCCGCTGGACAAGTTCACCAAGACCCTCCAGGTCAACCTGGTGGGCACGTTTAACGTGACCCGGCTGGCCGCGGCCCGGATGATGGAAAACACGCCCAACACCGAAGGCGAGCGGGGCGTGGTGATCAACACGGCATCCGTGGCCGCCTTTGAAGGCCAGGTGGGGCAGGCGGCATATGCGGCCTCCAAGGCCGGAATTGTCGGAATGACCCTGCCCATGGCCAGGGAGTTTGCAGACACGGGCATCCGGGTGGTCACCATCGCACCGGGGCTTTTTGACACCCCGATGTTTGCCGCCCTTCCGGACAAAGCCCGGGAGTCCCTGCAGCAGCAGCTGCCGTTTCCCTCCCGTTTCGGCCGGCCAGCCGAATTTGCAATGATGGTCCGCTCCATTCTCGACAACCCGGTTTTAAACGGAGAAACCATCCGGCTGGATTCGGCCATGCGGATGCAGGCGAAATAATAAACGCCGCTTAAAATCTGCAATCAGGAGAAAACACCATGCGAAAAGTAGCCGTCGTCGGCACCGGACACACGGAATTCGGATCCGAGCTGCCGAAAACCGAAATCGAACTGTTCTGCGAGGCGGCCACCGAGGCCATGGCAGAATGCGATCTTGGCCCCCAGCAGGTCCAGGCATTGTTCTGCGGAAACGTGTTCGGCGACTTTGCCGAGGGCCAGGGAATGATCCAGTCCTTTATCGCAAACGAGCTTGGCTTTCACAACGTGCCCGCAACCCGATTTGAAGGCGCCTGCGCCTCTGCGACCGTGGCGATACGGGATGCCTTCATGTGGGTGGCATCGGGATTCTATGACATCGTGGTTGTCGGCGGCACCGAAAAGGCCACGGCCATGGGCACCCCGCTTGCCACGCGCACTTTTGCCATGGGCGCGGAGGCCAAGTACGAATTCGCCCCCGGCCTGACGTTTCCGGGCTTTTTCGCCCTGCTGGCCCATTTGTACGCCAGCACCTACAATGTGCCCCTGGAAAAACTCCGGGAGCAGATGTCGCTGGTTTCGGTGCAGTCCCATTATTACGGCACTAAAAATCCGCATGCCCAGTTCCGGCACAAGGAGATCACTCCGGAACAGGTATCCGGGGGCTTCACGGTGGCCTCGCCCCTGCGGCTTTTGGACTGCTGTCCGTTTTCAGACGGGGCGGCCGTGCTGGTGCTGGCCTCGGAAGAGGCCGCAAAAAAGCTGACCGACAAACCGGTTTATATCACCGGGCTCGGCCAGGCCTCATCGCCCCGCCTGAGCGCACAGGCACCCTACCTGCCCCGGATCCGGGCCAGGGAACTTTCGGTAAAGCAGGCCTACGAGATGGCCGGGATCACGCCCCAGGACATTGACATCTGCGAACTGCACGACTGTTTCAGCATTGCCTCCATCATCGCCGCAGAAAACCTCGGCTTTGCGCAGGCCGGAGAAGGGGGCCGCCTCTGGGAAAACGGGGACACGAAAATCGGCGGGAAAATCCCCATCAACATATCCGGCGGACTCAAGGCAAAGGGACATCCCATCGGTGCCACCGGCGCCTCTCAAACCTGCGAAATCGTGCGCCAGCTCCGGGGCGACCTGGCGGATTCCGGCCGACAGGTGGCGGGCGCAAAAACCGGGCTGGTCGACACCCTGGGCGGAGACGGCATTATCGCCAACCTGGTTCTGCAGGCCGGGTGGTAAAAAACTGCCGCTGAAAACTTGCCCGGACAACGAGGATATTCAAAAACCGTAAAATCATCAAAGGTACATGCCATGGAATACAAGCTTCCCTTCCGGCAATATCACAAGGCGCTGATGAAAAATCAGCTCCTGGGACTCAAGTGCGGCAACTGCGGGGCGATTACGTGCCCGCCGCAAATGAGCTGCCGAAACTGCAGTTCCTATGACCTGGAAGTCACGCAGCTGTCCGGCAGCGGAAAGATCACCACATACACCACGATCTTTGTGGCACCCGAGGGGCGGGAAACCGAGGCCCCGTACATCATCGTCATGGTGGAACTCGAGGAAGGCCCCTGGATCATGGGCAATCTATACGATATGGCCCCGGAGCGGGCGAGCATGGACCTGATCGGCCGGCCGGTTACGCTCGGCTGCCGGGTATTTCCGGGCGACCGTTACTCGGACGGCCCCATGGCCCGCCCGGCGTTCCTCTTTGCAGACAATGCCTGACAGGCTCCTAAAAAGTCTGTTTCGAGATGGCAAAGTAAAAACCACGAAGAACACGGAGTACACGAAGGAAAGGCGTTTTGTTTTTTCCCTCTTCGTGATCTTTGTGCGCTTCGTGGTTTTGAAATTCGGCCCTATCCCCCGAATGCAACCTCGGGGATATCCACCACGGCCCGGCAGTCGGCCTGGATGGACTGCATCCGGCCGAGGGTCAGGGGCAGCAGGGATTCGATGAAATACGCGGCAGACTGAACCTGTCCCTCATAAAAGGCCGCGTTCTTGTTTTTCCGGATCTTTTCCGCCCGGGCCTCGCCTTCTGCCTGGCCCACTGCTTTTTCCAGCTTGGGTGCAGCCACAGCAGCCCGCCACAAAAGCATCCATGCCATAATCATATCCCCGGTAACGTCCATAAAAGGCATGGCATGGGCAAATGCGACCCGAAAATTCTCAGAGGATGCTGTTTTGCCAATATGCATGGCCAGGTTGCCGAGCTGGTTGACCGCGTTTTCCATTTTTTCAGCCAGGCCTTCCAGGCCCGGGGCCTGTCTGGCCGCGGATACGGTTTTCTGCATTTCGCCCAGCAGGTCCATGAAAACCGCGCCCTTTTTCATGCCCAGCTTCCGGCCCAGCAGGTCCATGGCCTGGATGCCGTTGGTGCCCTCGTATATGGAATTGATCTTGGAATCGCGCATCAGGCGCTCTACGGGATAGTCCCGGGTGTATCCGTACCCGCCGTAGCACTGGATGGCCTGTACCGTGCACTCAAATCCCCGGTCCGTGCAGTAGGACTTGATCACCGGGGTGAGCAGATCCACCAGGTCCTGCAGGCGGGTTCGCTCTTCTGCGTCGCCGGCGCATTCGGTGCGGTCAAACAAGTGGGCCACGTAATAAACAAAGCTGCGCATGCCTTCCATGTGGGCTTTCATCCACATCAGCATCCGGCGGACATCCGGATGACGGATAATGGGGACCTGCGGTGCCTCCTTGTTCATCACTTCGGACAGGTCCCGGCCCTGCAGACGCTCTTTTGCGTAATTTACCGCATACAGGTAAGCGCACGAGGCGTTAAACAGTCCCAGCGCGCCCACGCCCAGCCGGGCTTCGTTCATCATGTGAAACATCACCCGCATGCCCTTGTTTTCCTCGCCCAGCAGCAGCCCCCGGCAGTTTCCCTTGCCGCCGAAAGCCAGCTGGCAGGTGGGACTGGCATGCAGGCCGAGTTTTTCCTCAATGCCCGTGCAAACCACGTCATTTGGCTCTCCCAGGCTGCCGTCTTCGTTGACCCAGATCTTGGGCACGATAAACAGGGAAATGCCCTTTGTGCCCGCAGGCGCGCCCTCTATCCGGGCCAGCACCGGATGGATGATATTTTCCGTGAGATCGTGCTCGCCGTTGGTGATAAATATCTTGTTGCCGGTAATGTTGTAGGTGCCGTCCGCGTTGCGGGTGGCGGTTGTGGACAGATTGCCCACGTCCGATCCCGCCTCGGCCTCGGTAAGCACCATGGTGCCGCCCCACCTGCCGGAATACATGTTGCCCAGAAACATTTCCTTCTGCTTGTCCGTGCCAAAAACCTCGATCATCTTGGCCGCCCCGTGGGTGGCAAACCCGTACGCGCCGAAGGAAAAATCCGCACCCACGATGTACTCTGCGGCAGCCTGGGCAATCAGGTGCGGCAGCCCCTGGCCGCCGATTTCCGGGTCCTCGGTCATGGCAATCCATTCGCCTTCGCACAGCAGGCGGTAAGCGCGATGAAAGCTTTCCGGCACCCGGACCTGGTTGTTTTCAAAAGCCAGGCCCACCCGGTCGCCTTCCTCGTTTAACGGCAGAATTTCCTTGATTGAGAAGCTGCGCGCCTCGCTGACCACCATGTCAAACATTTTCCGGTTCATATCCCGGTAGCGCTCATGACGCGTCAGGGACTCGGCGTCAAACTGTTCGTACAAGACAAAATCAACGTCTCTTCGGTCTGCAATTTGTTGTGCCATGGCCTTCCTTCCTTTACAAAGCTCTGTTTTTAAAAATCTGAAACGCTCAGTTTAGCTTGAACAAAGTTCACTGATTACCGATTTTCTCCAAAAAAGTCAACGTAAACGTTAACGTTAAAATCAGGCAGGAAATATATTTTCCCGCTTTTAAGAATATAATTTGACTTTTCCGAAATACCGTCTATATTCAGGGTAATCTTTAAATGGCTTGAGATGATTTCCATGCCGGTTTCTTTCCAAAACGCACAGCTATTTCTATAGTGGCCATCCGGAGGGAACCAAGAGAACTTTCATGAAAGGAGGATGACACTATGGCAAATGGCACTGTAAAGTGGTTCAGCGACAAAAAGGGTTTTGGTTTTATTGAGACCGAGGACGGAACAGATGTTTTCGTACATCATACCGGCATTAATGCAACCGGCTTCAAGTCGCTCAACGAAGGCGACAAGGTCACTTTTACCGTGGAGCAGGGACAAAAAGGCCCTGCTGCAAAGGACGTAACAGTGGTCTAATCCACTGAAAAGCCCTGGACATCAATCGGGCTGAAACAAAGCCGCCGGCTTTGTTTCAGCCCGAACTTCCCGAACCCCCCGTCAGTTTCCCTGATTCATTCCCAGAAAACCGCATTTTCTGACGCTTCAAAAACAAGTAAATACAGCCGCCTTTTCAGATGTTGCCAAAACCTCCCCAAAGGTCTGCGCCATGACCGGGGAGAAATCTCAAATCCGCCCGCCCATGCGCGAAGCGCTTTTCCATTATCAAAATCGAAATCGGGTTCGTAAAAATACCTGTTACAAAAACGAACCTTTGGTTGCCGGGATTTGCTGATCTATTGCGCCCTGCGAAAAACAGGACTTCCAGGCTTTTCGAAGGGCCGCTCAATTTCTTGACAATTGCAGTGCCGGCAAGGTATTGAATATTTTTCGGCATCTTTTTTTCCGCCCGGGAAAAAACATCAAATCCAGAGGAGATCTCTGCACATGAAACCCGCATTTCCGACAACACCACAATTTTTGCTCGGCATCCTGGCCGGATTGGTAGTAATCCTGATCTCTGTGCCAGTTTCCGCGCATGTTACAGAAGAAAACGTTTTTTTCCCCAAGGGCGACGTCTTTGACCCGATTGTCGCCGATCCGAAAGAACCCCGCTTTTTTGCCAGCATCCACCACTTTGACAATGACATCCGCAGTTCGTTTACCGGCGCTTCGGTGGGCTACGGCGAAACCTTCGGCCTGTACCGAAAAAGGCTCAGCAAAGACCATGCATGGCAATTGAGCCTGCGCGGGGGTCTTTTTTCCCAGTTTGACATGAACACCTCGTCCAACAACCTGCTCAATTCTGACTACACCATTGGCGCGCTCTGGACATACCGTTATAAAAACGCCTCCATGCGCCTGCGGGCCTATCACCAGTCCTCACACCTGGGCGACGAGTCTGCCCGGGAAAATCCGGATCTTCTTTACACGGCCACCGGATTTGATTATGAAGCCATAGATCTGCTCGGAGCCTATGAGTGGGAAAAACTTCGTTTCTATGGCGGCCTGCATTATATTGCGCAAATAGATTCCAAGGGCATTGACCGATGGGGCTACCAGGGCGGAATGGAATACCACGGCACAAAACAAGTCGTTCCTTACGGGGTCCTGGTCGGCGGCGTGGACGTAAAGGGATTCCAGGCACTTGACTGGACGCCGGCATACAGTGTCAAGGCCGGTCTGAATTTCAAGAACCTGGGCATCTCGGATCGCTATATCCAGGTGATGCTGGAATATTACAATGGATTCATCCCTTTCGGCCAGTTTTATGATTATGAAATGGAATCTTACGGACTCGGAGTGTACTTCGGATTCTAACCCGACTGATATAGCCGATGGCCGGACTACTCGGGATATCCGGTAATCTCCCGGATTTCTTCGTACAGCGGCTTTAAACGCTTGTACATCTTCTTGTAAACCCGGCGGTACAGCGCGTCATAGAGCTTATGGTTCTCCGGGCGGGGCTCGAAGATATCGCCGGTATGGGTCATGGCTTTGACCGCGCTGCTGTAATCCGGATGCAGACCCAGGCCGACAGCCGCGTTAATTGCGGCCCCCAGACCGGAGGTTTCATAGAGGTGCGGCCGGAAACACGGGAGGTTGAAAATATCTGCCGTGGCCTGCATGGCGTTTCTGCTCTGGGAACCGCCCCCGGATACGCGCAGTTCCAGAATATCCACTCCGGTGCGTTTTTCAATGCTCTCCTTGCCGCATCGCAGCGCGTATGCCAGGCCCTCAATGATGGACCGATAAACATGCGCCCGGGTATGAATGTCGCCGAAACCGATGATGCTGCCCTTGGCCTCGGGGCCGGGCAGCTTGATGCCCGGCGACCAGTAGGGCTGGAGCATCAGGCCCATGCACCCGGGCGGGACTTCGTCGATGAGCTGATCAAAAAGCGCCTCCGCATCAACGCCCAGTTCTTCGGCTTTTTCTTTTTCCAGGTGCCCGAATTCCCGCTTAAACCAGCTTACCATCCAGTATCCGCGAAAAATCTGGATTTCCGGGGAATAATGGCCCGGAATGGCGGAAGGATAAGGCGGAAGCAGCGGCACCGGCTCCACGTATTTGCGATGGGTCACGTTAACCGTGGCGGTGGTGCCGTAGCTGATGCATCCCGTGGACGGCTCAAGGCCGCCCGATCCGAGCACCTCGCAGGCCTTGTCCGCAGCCGCGGCAATCAGGGGAAGGCCTTCCGGAATCCCGGTGCGCTCGGCAGCCCATTCGCTGATCAGGCCCAGTCTGCCCCCGGGCGGAATCAGCCGGGGCAGCATCTCCGGGCGCACGTGCATGGCCCGCCATTTCCAGTCCGCGTCCCGGGCCCAGGACAGGCGCTTATAGTCAAACGGAATATAGCCGACCTGGCACCCCGTGGAATCCGAGAACTCGCCCGTGAGCTGATAAGTCAGGTAGCCGGAAAGCAGCAGGTACTTGTGGGTTTTTTCCCAGATTTCCGGCTGATGGATCCGGATCCAGTTGGCCTCGGCTTCGCGCTGGAGACTATCGATTGTCGAGCTGACACCGGCGATCCTGAACAATAGCCCCCAAAGGCCTCCCACGGGCGGCAGGCCGAAAGTCTTTCTCTGGTCCAGCCAGGTAATGGCCGGACGAAGCGGACTGCCGGCCCTGTCCACGTTGATCACGGTACCCCGCTGCGTGGTCAGGGCCACCCCGGCGATTCGCTGCGTGTCTACCTGTTTTTCACTCCACAACCGTCGGCAGGCCCGGCACAGCGCGTCCCAGTAGAGATCCGGATCCTGCTCGGCCCAGCCCGGGTGCTTTGAGTAATAGGGTTCAAAGGGAACCTTTACGATGGCCTGCATCTGTCCGTATGAATCAAAGGCCATGGCTTTTAGGCTCTGGGTGCCGTTGTCAATGCTCAGGACCAGGTCCTTGCTGTTCATGGGCGCCTCCTTTTACCAGTTTGTCCCCGGAACCGCGTGGGCGTATTGCCAATGCTCCGTGTACATGCGCCGCTCGGCCTGCCAGCGCGCATCATCCCAATCCAGCACCGGCCGACAAAGCGCCTGAATCCGGTCCAGGTGTTCCCGGCCGCCCGCCGGGGCCAGGATTCCGAGGCGCATCCGACGCATCAAAAGATCGCTCAGGTGGCGGATCTGTTCATTTCGGGCCAGCATGGGCAGTTCTGCCCACAGGGTGAAGGTCCCGGGAATAAAAGCCAGGTCCCGGGCATCGGCCTGTGCGATCATATCCGGGGCTGCCTGCCCGTAACGGCCGCAAAGCCGCCGCCATGTGCTGCGGCCCACCCCCCGCCGCTGTTTCGGAATATCCGGAGCAGGATTAAACACCGGCTCATCGGTTTTCACGGAAACACCTTCCGGCAGCCACTCTGAAGCGGCCCTCAGGGCATCTGCAGCCAGAACCCGGAAAGTAGTCAGCTTGCCGCCGGTCACGGTGACCAGGCCGCTTTCCTTCCAGACCACGTGCTCCCGGGATTCCTCCGAGGGCGGTTTCTTCCCCTGGCTGAGCACGGGCCGGACCCCGGCATAGGAGGCAATACAGTCCTTGAGGCCGAGATCCTCCCCCGGGAAATAGGCCCGGAGGCACTGAATCATGTAATCTGCCTCTTGGCGATCCATCACCACCTCTGCGGAAAGATCGCTCTTGTGATCAATGTCCGTGGTCCCAAGCATCAAGGCCCCTTCCCAGGGGATGATAAACAGGGGGCGCTCATCATCCGGGTGAACCAGCGTGAGCGCCTGATGCACGGGCAGGCGCCAGGCCGGCAGCATGAGGTGGCTTCCGCGCAGGGGGCGCAGATGCAGCCCTTTTTTTGGCGAGGCATGCAGGGTTTCCGCCCAGGAGCCCGTGGCGTTGATCACCACCGGGGCGGAAAGCATTTTTTCCTCCCCGGTTTCATTATCCCTGGCGGACACGCCTTGAACCTTTCCGCCGGCATCCCGGCAGACCCGGGTCACCTCGGTATAATTCACTGCGGTGCCCCCTTTTTCCCCGGCCTCGTTGATCAGCCGCTGGACCAGGCGGGCGTCATCCACCTGGGCGTCCATGAAGCGAAATCCGCCGACAAGATTCGCGGTCTTCAGCCGGGGAGCCATTTCGGCAAACGCGCCGGCATCATAATACTGATGATCCCACCTGCCCGCCATCAGGTCATACAGGGTCAGCCCGGCGGCCAGGCTCCACCGGCCCGGCCCCCGGTCCCGGTAGACGGGCATCAGAAAGCCGATGGGGTCGACCAGGCCCGGGGCTTCTTCCAGCAGGCGCTGGCGGTGGCGCACCGATTCATATGTCAAATGCAGCCGGCCTTCCTTTAAATACCGCAGTCCGCCGTGAACCAGCTTGGATGACCGGCTGGAAGTGCCCCAGGCAAAATCGTTTTTTTCCAGCAGCAATGCACGCAGGCCCATTCGAACGGATTCGCTTAAAACCCCCGCACCGGTAATGCCGCCGCCGACCACGATGACATCCCAACTTTCCCGGATATGCGCAAGCGACATTTTAAATTTCCTCCGTATCAACGAGTTTTCCGGGATTCATCCGCTGATCCGGGTCCATGTGCGTGCAGATATTGCGCAGCATATCCATGCCCAGGGTCCCTTTTTCAGCCGAAAGATAGGGCTTATGATCCACCCCGACGCCGTGCTGATGGCTGATTGTGCCGCCGTTTGCAACAATCGCCCGACTGGCGGCGGACTTGATGGTCTGCCAGCGCGCCAGCGTCTCGTCCGGGTTGTCTGCAATCCGGAACAAGTAGGTGGTGTATATGCTCGAGCCGCTGGTATACACGTGGGACAGGTGGGTAAAGACATGGACTTTTTCGCCCTTGTCTTCCAGCGCCCCGGAAATGGCGCCTTCTATGTCCTGCATGGTCTCATTGACCCGGTCCCAGGTCACGGCGGTTTCCAGTGTGTCCACCGCATATCCCCGGTCCCACAGGGTGTTGCGCAGATACGGGGCCAGAAAACGGTTTTTCTGCCACGCCCGTCCCATGGGCCGGCCCACGGGGACCCCCCGATACCGGCGGATAATCTTTCTTGCGCCTTTCCCGCCTGCGGCAACCATCTTGCGGGGCCCGATCATGCCCAGCAGCAGCATACAGCAGGCATCATCATAACATCCCCGAAACCGGAGGTACTTTTTCAGCCATGCAATTTCGGTTTCATGGCCGGCCATAACCAGGTTGGTCATGGTTTCGCGCGGATTGCTCAGCCGGATCATGGAAAGTGGCAGATCCGCGGCCGCAAGCTCCCGCACTGCGGACACGCCCGCATCCCACGTAGGAAAAAACACGCCGTAAATCTCATCGGTTTCCGGCAACTCCTGTACCCGCACCGTCGCCCGGCTCAAAATTCCCAACCGGCCCTCAGAACCCAGAAAGATCTGCCGCAGGTCCGGGCCTGCCGCAGATGCCGGATACGGCGGAAACTGAAGGTTTCCCCTGGGTGTAATGGCAGAACCCCCGGCAAACAATTCCTCGATGCGGCCGAAGTACCTGGACTGCTGACCGCTGGAACGGGTCACCACCCATCCGCCCAGGGTGGAATACTCAAAGGACTGCGGATAGTGCCCCAGCGTGTACCCCTTGCTTCTTAACGCGGCTTCCAGGTCCGGGCCGCTCACCCCGGCCCCGAACGCGGCCAGCCGGTTTTCCGGTTCAAACTCCAGAAACTGGTTCAAGCGCTGCAGTGAAAGAGAGAGCACCGGGGCATCGGATTCCGGCACGTCCAGGTGCCCG
>CAZTHW010000054.1:0-13524 GCA_964613595.1 uncultured Desulfobacteraceae bacterium
TCTGCATCTTCCTTGTATCTGCGGTAAACTTAAAAATCGCTCAATTTAGGTTAAATTTCTGAAATTCGCCGGGTATCATTTCCCAGGAACCTATGAGACAAATCATTTTTATTATACTCTGGCGGGTTTGTCAATGCGGAGGCGGCTTAAAATATGGCATCGTCCGGGATCGGTGTGCTAAAAAGGGTTGATATTATACGAATTATTTAATATTGTAAAACTACGCGCCCGAAGGGGCAGGGCAAACTGCATCCGTGCCGGTGTGTGCATGCGCGGGTTAGTTACTGGGATCGGGATAAATCCATTTCACGCGGGGTTGTATGATATCTTTTCTGCCGACGTTTATCCGGGGCTTTGTCACGTTTGTATTCTACATTGTCTTTACCATCGGCCTGAGCCTTTTTTTATTAGCAGTGGCGGCCGTCAAGTTCGCCGTGCCACACACCGGGGTGCGGCGGGTCACCAGCCGCATCCTGGACTGGATCGCCAGTGACCTGTGGGTGGGGTGCGCCATGCGGACCCATCGGTTTACCGGGCGCATTCGGTGGGATGTCCAGGGGGATAAGGATTTCAGCATTGACCGCTGGTGCCTGATCGTTTCCAACCACCAGAGCTGGGTGGATATTCTGGTAATTGTCCACGTGCTTGCCGGGAAGGTGCCGTCATACAAGTTTTTTATCAAAAAGGAGCTGCTTTGGGTCCCGTTTTTCGGGCAGTGCCTGTGGGCCCTGGACTTTCCGGTAATGAAGCGGTATTCAAAGGCGTTTCTGGAAAAGTACCCGCATTTGAAGGGCCGGGACCTGGAAACCGCGCGCCGGTCATGCGAGAAATTCAAAAATACGCCGGTTTCTATTATGAATTTTATCGAGGGAACCCGTTTTACCCGCGAAAAGCATACCAGCCAGCAGTCCCCTTTTGCGCATCTGCTCAGGCCGCGGGCGGGCGGACTTGCCATGGCCGTCTATGCAATGGGCGATCTGGTCGAACCCCTGGTGGACATCACCATCGCCTATCCCGAAGGGGTGCCGGGGCTGTGGGATTTTTTCTGCGGCCGCACCCGGCGGATAAAAGTGCATATGCGTATTTTGGAGGTCCCCCCGGAGCTCCGGGGCGTCAATTATTTTACGGATACCGACAATCGGCAGCGCTTTAATGAATGGCTCCATCAGTTGTGGACGGAAAAGGACCGCACCCTGGAGGGGTTGCTGGCAGAATGAGGCCGTGACTGCAGGATTTTGCGCCGGGCCTCCCCCGAGACGCGGCTTCTCAGAAATGCCCGCCGCATCCGCAGTCACAGCCGCTACAGGCTGCAATTTCAGCCATCGCCCGCACAACTGCCCGCGGATCTGACGGGTCCACGGATACAATTTTCAGGTTCAGATAAAACGGGTCAAGCGGGATTTTCAGTTTCATGGGAAACGGGAATATATGCCCGAAAAACTCCGGGATATAGGACCTGCTCACTTCAATGCTTCTGCAATCCCCGGCAGCCCTGCCTTCGATCTGGCGTTCCAGGGGGGTGAGCCCGGCCTTGCCGAGTCCGAAAATAAACTCCACCGGCGCAGGCTCCATCAGTTCCGTGCCGGAGGGTCTTTTGCCGGCTGAAACTTCCAGGCTCACCTTTTTGAGCGGTTCAATGGGCTGAATGTTGTGTTTCATGGTCCTTCCTTTTTACCTAAAATGAGCGTTTCAAATTTTTACACGGATTAATATTTTAAATTCTTTTGAGGAATTAAGTCATTTTCAGGTGTTAAAATTTGAAACCCTCCGGGATTTTCAATTTAGGTTTTATTATGGGGCTTTGTTCAAGCTCGGTTCTGACTATAGCACACGGGAAAGGGCGGTATCAATACCTGCCGTATGCGGGTGTATCAAAATGATCACTGTCTCATGTGAGACAGCCGGGGGCTGCCGCCCCGCGGGAAGGCGGGCAGTCTTGTCAGGCCGGCGTATGAGGCCCCGCGGTCAGCCGGAGCCCGGTCTGGCATGATACTTGTAAGGGCACATGAATGCGTTTGATAATCGCTGCACAGCGATTATCTTCTTTTTGGAACTGTTTGTAACCCCAAATACAAGGAGGATGCAATGGGAAAAACCACGCAGCATTTAAAGGATGCATTTGCAGGCGAATCGCAGGCCAACCGGAAATACCTGGCTTATGCAAAACAGGCGGACAAGGAAGGCT
Source organism: uncultured Desulfobacteraceae bacterium (assembly GCA_964613595.1). Taxonomy (GTDB): domain Bacteria; phylum Desulfobacterota; class Desulfobacteria; order Desulfobacterales; family Desulfosalsimonadaceae; genus Desulfosalsimonas. Next base: position 2,186 of record CAZTHW010000054.1, read on the forward strand.
TTGCTGCCGCGGCAAAACTGTTTCGCGCGGCTGCAGCGGCTGAAACAGTTCATGCCCATACCCATCTGCGGGCCATGGGCGGGATCGGCTCAACCGCGGAAAACCTCAAGGATGCGGTTGCCGGTGAAACCCACGAGTTTAGGTCCATGTACCCGGAGATGATCGAGGACGCCCGCAAGGAAGGCGAAGAAAAAGCGGAACATGGCTTTATATACGCAAACGAGGTGGAAAAGGTCCATGCCGACCTTTACCAGAAGGTGCTCGACGCGCTTGATAACCCCGAAGCCGTGGATTGCTATTACGTCTGTTCCGTATGCGGATATACCGTGGCAGACCATGTCCCGGAGACCTGCCCGGTTTGCGGATCCAAAGCAAAAGCCTTTGAGCGGGTGGACTAATCGGGTTTCCGGGCCTGTCTTTTTGCCTCAACATAGGTTTTGTTTACCCTGTCAGGCGTCCCGGTCCGTGCTGCAGGTCGGGTGACCTTGTGATACGATATCACCGAGGGTCAGCTGCTTCAGCGTCCGGGCCGCTTCTGCCTGATGGGTTTCGATGAGATCCTGGAGTCGGGGGTTTTTGGCGTGCGCCGGGATTTGCCAGGTGCTTTGGCCATGGTCCCGGATGGCGTGAAAGATATCGGCCGCGGAGATGCGGAAAAGATCCATGGCGGGCTGGTAAATCCGGGCCGTGCTGTCGATCTCCCGGAGCAGGCCGTTTTGGCAGAAGATTTCGGAGATTTTCTCCACCATCCGGGAGGGTATGGACAAGTGCAGCGCGATTTGCTCAGCAGTCAGCGCTGCCTTGCCGAGGTAAAACCGGCGCGCGATTTCATGCATGATATAAAGCCCCATGACCTGCTGCTGGCCGAAACTGGCACCCGCGCCCGTAAACTCCTGTTGATAGGCCCGGATCTGCTGGACGGCATTGGAAATCTGGGCGCCGACCAGCACGATGACCCAGCTGATATAGATCCAGATGATAAAAATCGGCAACGCGGCAAAAGTCCCGTAGATTGTATTGTATCGCGCCATGCCGATGTTGAATCCCGTATATACGTGAAATGCCAGCTCCCAGGCGCTGCCGCAGACCACCCCCGCGATCAGGGCGGGAACGAGGCGCACCCGGGTGTTTGGCATCATGATGTACATGGCGGTAAAGGCGATCCAGAGGCCCAGGTGCGGGATCACCGTGTTAAACACAAAAAAGAAATCCCGGAAGACCGTGTATTCCGAGAGGTTCTGAACCACGGTATACGACGACATCGAGGTTATCATGGCCGTAGAGAGCACAATGAGCAGGGGGCCCAGCAGCAGTACGCTGATGTAATCCGAAATTTTGCGCACCAGGGGACGGCTCCGGCTCACCCCCCAGATATCGTTGAAAGCGCGCTCGACGTTGGATAGCATCATAATGACCGCGTAGATGAGCACTGCCGTTCCAAGTGCGCCCAGGGCCTTGAAGTCGGTATTGGATATGTATTCCAGGATTTTGCTGGTCAGCTGTTCCTGTTCGGCGGTCAGGTAGCTGACAAGCATGTGCTCGATCTGGGTTTGAAATCCCAGGCCTTTTAACATGGAAAAGCCGATGGCCAGCAGCGGCACCACTGCCAGCAGGGTGCTGTAGGAAAGCGCCGAGGACCGCAGCAGAATGGTTTCGTTGCGGATGCTGTTGACCGTAATCAGGGCTACCCGGAGGGCATGCAGCAGCACCTGACGTATGCGGCCCGCATCCGGCGGATCATGCCACACCTCGTGGCGGAAAAACTGCCCGATCCGGTCTGCCCGCTTTTTAATTTCGCTATTCATCGGTTTTCAGCATCTGTTCAAAAAAGTCTTCGCCCTTGTCGTCAATAATGATAAAGGCGGGAAAATCCCTGACCCGGATCCGGTATACCGCCTCCATGCCCAGTTCGGAAAAATCGATCACCTCCACGTCGGTGATGCACTCCTTGCCCAGCCGGGCGGCCGGCCCGCCGATGGAACCCAGGTAAAAACCGCCGTAGGCTTTGCACGCCTGCCTGACCTGGGCCGAGCGGTTGCCCTTGGCCAGGGTGACAAGGGATCCGCCGTGTTTCTGGAACACGGGCACGTACGGGTCCATGCGCGCGGCCGTGGTCGGGCCGAAGGCACCGGAGGCATAACCCTGTGGGGTTTTGGCCGGACCGGCATAATAAATGATGTGATCCTTCATGTATGCCGGCAGGTCCCCGGTATTTTCCAGTTGTTCGTAAATGCGCGCATGTGCGATGTCCCTTGCCACAATGATATCCCCTGAAAGCAGCAGCCGGGTGGTAACGGGATGCCGGCTCAATTCGTCCCGGATTTCATCCATGGGCCGGTTTAAGTCGATGTGCACGGCCCGCGTTTCGATTTCCGGCGCATCCGGGAGAAATCGGACCGGGTCGGTATCAAGCTGTTCCAGGAAAACCCCGTCTTTCGTGATTTTTCCCTTGATGTTGCGGTCCGCGCTGCAGGATACCCCGATGCCCACCGGGCATGAGGCCCCGTGTCTGGGCATGCGGATAACCCGGACATCCAGGCAGAAGTATTTCCCCCCGAACTGGGCGCCGATGCCCAGGTCCCGGGAGATGGCAAGCAGCTTGGATTCCAGGTCCGGGTCCCGGAAGGCGTGTCCGGATTCGCTTCCCTGCTGCGGCAGGGTGTCCAGGTACCCCGCGCTGGCAAGCTTGACCGTCTTGAGGTTGGCCTCCGCCGAAGTGCCGCCAATGACAATGGCCAGGTGATAGGGCGGGCAGGCGGCGGTACCCAGGGATTTCATTTTGTTTGTCAGAAACGGGATCAGGGCCTTTTCATTTAAAAGCGCCTTGGATTGCTGGTACAGGAAGGTTTTGTTGGCAGAACCGCCGCCCTTGGCCACGAACAGGAATTCGTAGGCCCCGCCTTCGGTGGCGTAAAGCTCGATCTGGGCCGGCAGGTTGCATCCGGTGTTTTTTTCCGTGTACATGTCCAGCGGGGCCTGCTGGGAGTATCTGAGATTGTTTTGCGTATATGCGTTAAACACCCCTTTGGACAGGGCCGCTTCATCCCCGCCCCCGGTCCACACCTGCTGTCCCTTTTTGCCGATGATTACGGCGGTGCCCGTGTCCTGGCACATGGGAAAGACGAATTCAGACGAGATCACCGCGTTTTTTAGCATCTCCAGGGCAACGAAGCGGTCGTTTTCAGAGCTGTCCGGGTCATTGCGGATTTCAGCGAGCTGCTGCAGGTGCGATGTCCGGTACAGGTGGGCCACGTCGGTAAACGCGGCTTCGGCAAGTTCGGTCAGGGCTTCGGGCGCCACCCGGAGCACGGGCTGGTCTTCGAACTGCGAGACCGATACGCGTGCATCCGTGACGCGGCGGTACTGCGTGTTGTCATCTGCAATCGGAAACATGGGCTGGTAATAAAATTCGACCACGGCAGACCCCTTTCTCGCTCAGTTCAGATTCTTTTCTCAAAAATTCGAAACACGAAATCCGAAGCCCGTAATATACACGAAATACTGCCCAAAGTCCAAACGGGAACCATCCTGCATCCAAAATAGCGCAAAAAAGCTGCGGGATCAACAATTGCCCGTTTTTCATACAAAGCGACACATTTCATTTCGCATATTCCGTGAGAGTCTGAGAGCATACCACGAAGCCCACGAAGCCCACGAAGGAAAAACAATATAAAAATAATCCCTTCGTGCCCTTCGTGTTCTTCGTGGTTCAGATAACGCATGCGCTGAAATTTCAGCCGTTATGTATAATATGCAGTGTTTCGGATTTCGGATTTATTTTTCTTCAACAGCCCGTGCATAGGTTTTCAGCGCGCAGAAATCCCCGCACATGGTACATACCTCCCGATCCTTGTCCTCGCTTTGATTCCGCATGCGCCTGGCCTTTTCCGGGTTCAGGGCGTGTTTGAACATGGCCGGCCAGTCAAATCTGCTGCGCGCTGCGGTCATTTCCCGGTCCCGGGTCCAGGCCGCAGGCATGCCCTTTTCCAGGTCCCCGATGTGGGCGGCGATTTTCGAGGCGATCACCCCTTCCCGGACATCTTCGACCCCGGGCAGGGCCAGGTGTTCGGCCGGGGTGACGTAGCAAAGGAAATCCGCGCCATTGGCTGCGGCAATCGCCCCGCCGATGGCGCCGGTGATATGATCGTAACCTGCGGCAATATCGGTGGGCAGCGGTCCCAGCACGTAATAGGGCGCCTGGCCGCACAGGCCCTGCTGGAGCTTCATGTCCGATGCGATCCGGTTTAAGGGCACGTGCCCGGGCCCCTCGATCATGACCTGCACTCCGGCATCCCGGGCCCGCCGGGCCAGGTCGCCAAGCACGACCAGTTCGCTGATCTGGGCGCGGTCCTGGGCGTCAAAGATGGTGCCCGGCCGCAGGCCGTCGCCCAGGGAAAGCGTTACGTCATGGGCGCGGGTGATTTCCAGCAGGCGGTCGTACTGGGCGTAAAGCGGATTTTCGGATTCGTTGCGCGCAATCCATTCCGCGATCAGGCTGCCGCCGCGCGAAACCATGCCCATCATCCGGCTGCATCCCTTGAGTACGCGCAGGGTCTGCCGGGTAATGCCGCAGTGCACGGTGATAAAGTCCACGCCGGCACGGCACTGGGTTTCGATTTCGTCGAAAATGTCATCCGCGGTCAGTTCCACGCACGTCCGTCCGGCTGCCAGCATGCGGCTGACCGATTTGTATATCGGAACCGTGCCGATCATGACCGGTGAGCGCTCGAGGATTTTCCGTAATGCGTCATCCAGGTCCCCGCCGGTGGACAGGTCCATGACCGCATCAGCGCCCGCGGAAACTGCCGCATCCAGCTTGGCCAGCTCTTCTTCCAGGTTGCAGTGACTCGGCGATGTGCCGATGTTGGCATTGATCTTGGTGTGCAGTCCCTTGCCGATGCCCCGGGGGGAAAAGCTGCGGTGGATGTTTTTCGGAATCACCACGTGTCCGGCGGCGATTTCGCTGCAGAGCAGATCCGGGGAGATGCCCTCGGCTGCTGCCACGCTGCGCATTTCATCGGTGATATGTCCGGCTTTTGCCGATTCCAGTTGTGTCATGGGTTTTTCCTGTTTTTCATAAATTTGCGTTACAGCCGTTCCAGAAGCTCCCGGGCGACCTTTTCGCCGGAAAGCAGCATGCCGCCGAAAATCGGGCCCATGCGTGGGCCACCGGCAGTTGCGTTGGCGGCCATGCCGGCCACGTAAAGTCCCGGAAAGATTTCCCGGGTATTTTCGGTGGTGTCGCTTTCGGCCCGGTCGGCCCACATCGCTTTCTGGCCCACGATGCCGCCGGTGGCGGTATTGAGCCTGCCCGGTGTTTTTTCTTCCACCACGCGCACCACGTCTGTGTCATGACCGGTGGCATCAATGACAAACCTGGCGCGCACGGTCAGCGGATCCACGTGCAGGCCGGCCATTTCCACCGGCGCCCAGTTGATCACCAGGCCCTCCACACGGTCGGGCTTCATCATCACGTCCTCGACCGTGACGCAGTTGAAAATGGTCAGCCCGGCCCGGACCGCCACAGCGGTCAGGGACCCCACGGCCTCGACGCCGTCTGCGGTGTAGTAGTCATCCCGGTACTTCCGGTAGCGGATGCCGAAGGCATCCAGGATGGGCAGGGCCTCGGACTGCACCACGATTTCGTTAAACAGCATGCCGCCGCCCCACATGCCGCCGCCGATGCTGAGCTTGCGTTCATAGAGCGCGACCTTTTTTCCGGCCCGGGCCAGGAAGTATCCGGCCACCAGGCCGGAGGGCCCGCCGCCCACGATGGCCACTTCGGTTTCCAGGTTTTCTGTGAGCTTTTCGTGATAGCGGTCAATGATCGCGCGCGAGATTTCAATTTCGTCGATTGTCATTTTGTTCTCCTTTCCGGTCCAATAGAAAAAGCCGCTCCCGGTGCGGGAAAGCGGCTAAACCCCATTATGCGTCTGTAAATGGATGTTCGTCGTTTTCCCTGCGCAGGCATTACCCTGATCAGGTTTAAAGGGTTATCCGCTTTTTTGCGGATTCTCAGCCGGATGTATCGGCACCCCCAACGGCGGTTGAGTTGATATGTATTATTATTCTCAAGTTAAAAAACCTGACGTGGATGTCAAGAAAAAGTTGTTAAAAAAATGATTTTTTGTAAATATGTTTGCCAGCCGGCAGCAGCGGTTTTTGCTGCCGGAATACGGCAATCAGCGCAAGCAGGAGATAGATTTGTTGCGAAAACAGGCGATACAGGGCATCCGGGCAGGAGACCGGTTTTCCGTGACCCGGACCTTTGATGAAACAGACATGCACGCGTTTGCAGAAGTGTCCCGGGATTACAACCCGGTGCATTTTGACGAGCGCTTTGCCCGTTCCCGGGGGTTTTCCGGCCGGATCTGCCACGGGCTGCTCGTGGGCGCCCTGCTTACAGAGATCGGCGGGCAGGTTGGCTGGCTGGCCACGGAGATGCGCTTTGATTTTAAAAAACCCGTGTATTTCAACGAGACCGTTACCTGCGAGCTTGAAATCACCCGGGTGGATGAAAACGCCCGGGCGCAGGCAGAGGCGGTAATGACCGACAGCAGCGGACGGATCGTGATGACCGCTTATCTTGCCGGTGTTTTGCCGGGTGATCCCCAGAAACGCGTGATGAGCCAGATGCTGGCAGAAGGCGATCCCACCAATAAGGCCTGAGCTTCAAGCTGCAAGCTGCAAGCTTCAAGCTTCAAGCTTCAAGCTGCAAGCTTCAAGCTTCAAGCTTCAAGCCGCAAGTTGAAAGTTCGGGGGTTAAATGGCTTTAATGCTTTGATGCCTGCCCGGACTTTGAAATTTCAGGAGAAAAGAGCAGTTCTTCATAGAATTACCGGGGGGTATTGCCGAGGCGTTTGGTCAGGGGCCGAGATGGATGAGATCGCCGCAGGTGTGCTGGCAGGCGGTGGAAAAGCGGGGGTGGCCGCCGTTTAAACGGCCGGTGACGGCGTTTAGGGCTTTTTCCGGGGTGTTGTTGGTCTCGCTGATGTGGGCCAGGATTACGTGGCGGAGGTTTTCGTGGAGCACTTCCATTAACAGGTCCCGGGCCGATTCATTGGACAGATGCCCGGTGCGGCTCTTGACACGCTGTTTGACCGGCCAGGGATAGGGGCCTTGCTCGAGCATTTCAATATCGTGGTTGGCCTCGAGCACCAGCAGGTTGCAGTCCTTGAGATGCTGGCGGACCATGGCCGGGGCAAAACCCAGGTCTGTTGCGATGCCGATCTTTCCGCAATCGTTTTGAATCGTGAAGCTGGCAGGCGCTGCCGCATCGTGGGAGACGGAAAAGGGATGGATTGCCAGGTCGTTGATACAAAAAGCGGTGCCGCAGTCAAATGCGCAGAACGTGTCAATTCTGCCCAGGTGCCGGGAAACCGCCTCCTGCGTGCCCGGGTTGATGTATACCGGCAGGCGGTAGCGCCTTGCCAGGACCCCGATGCCGGAGACATGATCCGAATGCTCATGGGAGACCACGAGCGCATCCAGGGTGTCCGGGGAAATTCCTCTTTGCTGCATGCGCCGTTCGATCTGGATGCCGGAAAGTCCGGCATCAAACAGCACGGCTGTCTGAGAAGATGCGACATAAATTGCATTGCCCTTGCTGCCGCTGGCAAGAACGCAGATCGAAAGGGAGTCCTGATCCGGGCGGGCCTTGCAGCCCGGCGGCCCATGGACAGATACCTCGGTGTCCGGGGGGATTTTCATCGGCCGGTGTGCCCGAATCCGCCGGTGTTCCGGTCCGATTCGTCCAGGGCGTCCACCAGGTCGATCCGGGCCCGGCAGACCCGGCTGATAACCATCTGGGCGATGCGATCGCCCCGGCTGACGGTATAAGGCGTTTTTCCGTGGTTGATAAGCCCGACCCGGATTTCCCCGCGGTAATCCGCGTCAATGGTGCCCGGGGAATTGATCAGCCCGATGCCGTGCTTGACCGCAAGCCCGCTTCTGGGCCGGATCTGGGCTTCGTGATCCCCGGGAAGGCATATCGCAAATCCCGTGGGGATCAACTGGATCTCTCCGGGCTCAAGCCGGACCGGACGGGTAACTGCCGCACACAGATCCATGCCCGCGGATTGGGCGGTCATGTATTGCGGCGGCGGAATGTCCCCGTCGGCTTCCGGTCTGACCCGGAGGCATTTTATTACAAAAGCGTCAGTCATCCGGGTTGCGGGATTATTTGTCGCCGGGGTTTTTCTTTGGCCCGCGCTTGTTTCGGTTGTCCCTGTCGCGGGGGCCGCGGTTGTCGCCCTGGTTTTTCGGCGGGCGGCTGTCCTTGCCGGCATCCGCCTCGCTTTTCTCCGGTGCCTCGAGCAGCGCCTTGTGGCTTAAGCGGATTTTGCCGTCCCGGATGTCAATGACCTTGACCTGGAGCGGATCGCCTTCCTTGACCACGTCTGTGACGCTTTTGACCCGGTAATGCGCCAGTTCGGAAATGTGCACCAGTCCTTCGGTCTTGGCCTTGATCTGGACAAAAGCGCCGAAATCCGTGGTCCGGACCACCGTGCCTTCGTAAACCTCCCCGATTTCGGGCTCGGATCCGATGTCCTTGATGATCTGCGCGGCAGCCTCGCCTTCTTCCTTGGAAAATGCCGCGATTTTGACAAGGCCGCTGTCATTGATCTCGATCTGCGTGTTGGTGTCGTTCTGGAGCTGCCGGATATGCTTGCCGCCCGGTCCGATAAGCTCCCCGATGCGTTCCGGGCTGATCTGGACGTTGATCACATTGGGCGCATACGGGGAAAGCTCATGCCGCGGCGCGTTGATGGTCTGCTCCATGCAATCCAGGATGTGCAGGCGGCCCTGCTTGGCCTGCTCCAGGGCTTTTTCCATGATATCCCTGGACAGTTCGGTGATCTTGATGTCCATCTGCAGGGCGGTGATGCCTTTACGGGTGCCCGCGACCTTGAAATCCATATCCCCGAAATGATCCTCGTCACCGAGGATGTCCGAGAGGACCACGGATTTCTCCCCGTCTGTGATCAGCCCCATGGCAATGCCGGAGACCGGCGCGGTGACCGGAACGCCCCCGTCCATCAGCGCCATGCTCGAGGCGCACACCGTGGCCATTGAGGATGAGCCGTTGGATTCCAGCACTTCGGAAACCAGCCGGATGGTGTAGTCAAAGTTTTCCTTGGCCGGCACGACCTTTTCTATGGCCCGCTTGGCCAGTGCGCCGTGGCCGATATCCCTGCGGCTCGGGCCGCCGGGCCGCTTGACCTCGCCAACGGAATAGGGCGGAAAGTTATAGTGCAGCAAAAACGGGTAGGTTTCATCGCCCAGCAGGGTTTCCACCCGCTGTTCATCCTGTCCCGATCCCAGGGTCAGGGCGGCCAGCACCTGGGTTTCGCCCCGGGTAAACAGGGCGCTGCCGTGGACCCGGGGCAGCGGTCCGGCCTCACAGGTAATCTGGCGTACTTCGTCAAAGGCGCGATTGTCGATACGACGGCCCTGGTTTAGGGCCATGTCCCGGCAGATATCGTTTTGGATCTCATGGAGAATCTCGGCTGCATCCGCCTTATGCTCCTCGTATTCCTCGCCCAGGGCTTCAATGGCCTCGGCCCTTATGTTGCCCAGGGCTTCGCGGCGATCCATCTTGTCGGGGATTTGCACGGCTTCCCGGATCCGGTCGGCTGCGAGCTGCTCCAGGCGCTCGGCTAAGCCGGCATCTTTTTCCTCCTGAACAAAGGGCCGTTTTTCCCTTCCGATGCTGTCTCTGAGCTTTTCCTGGATATCGATCAGGGGTTGCATTTCCCGGTGTGCAAAGTAGATGGCCTCCAGCATCTCCGATTCGGAAACGAAATTGCCGCCGCCTTCCACCATGATGATACCGGTTCTGGATCCGGCCACGATCAGGTTGATATCCGAATTTGGCCACTGGCTGATGGTGGGATTGACAACATACTGGTTGTCAATGCGTCCCACCCGGACGCAGGCAATCGGGCCTTCAAACGGGATGTCCGAGGTTTCAAGGGCCGCCGAGGCCCCGATCATGGCCAGCACGTCCGGCTCGTTTTCCTTGTCCATGGACAGGACCGTGGCAATGACCTGGGATTCATAGTTGTAGCCCTTTGGAAACAGCGGACGGATGGGGCGGTCAATGAGTCGGGCGGTCAGGGTTTCCTTTTCGCTGGGCCGGCCGATTTCCCGGCGGAAGTAATTGCCCGGGATGCGCCCGGCGGCATAGATTTTTTCCTGATATTCCACGGTCAGGGGCAGGAAGTTGACATCCCGTTGATCCTCTGCTGAAACCGCGGTGACCAGTACCATGGTTTCCCCGTACTGGACCAGTACCGAGCCGGAGGCCTGCTTGGCCAGCTTGCCGGCCTGAATGCTCAGCGTTTCCCCGCCGATCTGGGTTTTAAATGATATTTCCATAATTGACTCCTGAGGTGCTCAACAAGAATACGGGTTCCCCCTTGGATTATAAGGGGGCGCCGGTTTCCAGTAATTGAGGACCGATTTTAGATGGATTGCCGGCTTTTGCCGGTATTTTCGCCTATATGCGCAGATTTCCATTGATTGCTCACTGCATGTTTCAAAAGCGGCGACGATGTTATTTCCGAATGCCGAGCTGCTTGATCAGGTCCCGGTATCTGTTGATGTCCTGGTTTTTGAGGTAGTTTAACAAGCGGCGCCGCTTGCCGACCATCACAAGAAGCCCCCGGCGGGAGTGGTGGTCCTTTTTGTGGGATTTCAAGTGCTCGGTCAGGTTGATGATGCGCTCGGTGAGCAAAGCGATCTGCACCTCGGGCGATCCGGTATCCACATCGTGGCGTTTGAATTTTTCGATTGTTCCCTGTTTGTCTTCCATGGCGATATTCACTGTACCCTCCTGTATCAATGTCGCTATTTAAAGCCTTGTTTTCGGAATTAACCAGAAAAATCCGATTAACCCTTTTGCGGTTTTCCTCTCAGTGATTTCGAATTTATTTCCTTGTATCACAATTACCCGTTTTAATGAAAGACGCAACAATAAGAATATACGGATTTGTCCCGGTTTTTTTCAATTACCGCCAGCAGGCGGTTTTCATTGTCCGTGATTTTGATAAATCCCGTATTTTCATCCGCTGCCGCCGCCTGCAGGTCCATGGCAAAGATCTGCCGGCCGTGCCGGATTTTTTCCGCCAGAGCGGCATCTGCCACATGGGCGGGCATGCCGGGTAGGGCCGCTGCCATGGGGATGATAAACGGCGCCAGATCCGCGGGTGTTGCGACGGCCTCCAGGTCTTCCAGCTTTGCGGCTGCTTCGATGGTAAACCCGGAACTTTCCGTACGTATCAGCTCCTTTAAGTGGCCTCCGCATCCAAGCGCTTTGCCGATATCCGCGCAAAGGG
>CAZTHW010000055.1:0-13406 GCA_964613595.1 uncultured Desulfobacteraceae bacterium
TGCATCTTCCTTGTATCTGCGACAAACTTGAAAATCGCTCAATTTAGGTTTCAGTATGCCCGCTTATTGATTGCATGTCCCGTCTGTGGTATGAGGTTTGTGCAGCAGATCTGCAATACCGGGAGGAGCGCGTGGAAAAGGGATATATACAGGTTTATACGGGAGACGGCAAGGGAAAGACAACCGCGGCCCTGGGGCTTGCGCTTCGGGCGGCGGGCGCCGGGCTGCGCGTGTATATCGCCCAGTTCATGAAAAAAGGGGAATACAGCGAAATCAAGGCCCTGCAGTCTCTGGCCGATTTTATTGTTGTTGAGCAGTTCGGCACGGGCCGGTTTATCCGGGGTGCGCCCGGCCCGGAAGATCACCAAGCTGCGCAAAACGGGCTGGATGCCGTGCACGCTGCCATGGCATCCGGCGATTATGATATTGTCATCCTGGAGGAGGCCAACGTGGCATTCGGCGCCGGTGTGCTCACGGAAACGGATCTGCTCGGGGTGATTGCGGCAAAGCCGGCCGGCACGGAACTGGTGTTCACCGGCCGGGGCGGGTCCCCCGGGGTGCTGGCAAAAGCCGACCTGATCACTGAAATGAAGCCAATCCGGCATTATTTCGTCGAGCAGGCAGTGGCAGCGCGGAAAGGCATTGAAGACTGAAATGGACAACAACGAAATACACCTGATCCTCGGGGGGTGCAGAAGCGGCAAAAGCCGGCACGCCCTGGAGACAGCCGATATCAGAGCTGCGGGCACCAATTTTTTCGTGGCCACCTGTGTGCCTGCAGACGATGAGATGAAGGCCCGTGTTATGCGCCATCAGCAGGAGCGCGATTACCGGTGGACCACCGTGGAAGCCCCCTTGGCGCTGCCCGGTGTGATACGGGACAAGGCCGCGGAGGCGGACGTGATCTTAATTGATTGTCTGACCCTGTGGGTCAGCAATCTCATGGAGCGTCATGAAAACGATGAATCGCTCATGGACCAGGTCAGGAGCCTGGGTAAAGCCCTGGACGAGGCCGCGTGCCCGGTGATCGTTGTTTCCAATGAGGTGGGCGGCGGAGTGGTGCCGGAAAATGCCATGGCCCGGCGTTTCCGGGACCTGGCCGGTTTTGCCAATCAGCATATTGCCCGGTGCGCCGACCGGGTCACCTGGATGGTGGCCGGACTTCCCGTGACCGTCCGGTAGGTTTTCGACCTCCGGAGGCGGCGCGGTACGGATCAGTCACCGGGGTTTTGGATGCTCGGTTTTTCAGGCAGTTGGATTTCAAAGCACCGGGTGTTTCCGGCAACCGGGATTCCGCGGTCATTTGAAAATGTGCGCTCGCAGAAGACAAGCCTGCCGGATGCCTCCACCAGGATGACCGAAGACGAACGCGTGCCGTAGTTCGGGCTGGACACGAATATGGGTGAAAGCCGCCGTTCCCATTCCGGGCCCACGCCGGTACACGGAAGCTTGTGATCCGGGTAAACCGTGCGGTCAAAGAGCAGGTCGAGCACGGAATACGGGGCAATGGCCCGGCTGCCTTGAATCAAATCGTGCAGCTTGTGCCGGACGGCTTCCACCTTGGGCCACGGCGTGTTGAGCAGGTGATTGCTGATGCCGTGGATGCCCGCCGGGAGCTTGACCTTTCCGCCGTTTTTATTGGAGTACCACCAGATCTCCCCGGTATTGCCAACCACCAGGTTGAACCCGGTGTAGCTGTCCTTTTGGGCTTCCACTGCAGCAAGGTACTCGCCGGGTGCCTGATCGGCCGCCAGGTAATCGCGTACCAGCTGCCCCCGGGATTTGCCCCAGGGCGTCAATGCGGCCGGATCCCGGAAATTTGTCACAGCGCCGATTTTTCCGCTGCGGGTCACCCCGAGCCAGGTGCCCCGGCTTTCCAGGTCCAGCCCGGCCAGGATGTCTGGGTGATCGTCCCAGTACGCCAGGGCCGCGGTGGGGCGGCTGTAGAATTCATCCCGGTTGGCCGCGATGATCAGCGGGTAGTCCGGGTGGGATGCAATGGCAATGGCAATCAGGCACATGGTTTACGGGTTCCGGTGTTTGTGCTTGAGTTTGGAGTGCAAATTTGATATAATAAATAATTTATTAAAATAACAATGAATCGTCCGGATTCCAATCACTTTTAGGGCCGATTGAATTGATGATAATTTCGATAACATAGCAAGGAGGATGCGGATATGCAAGAGGTGGTAATCGTCAGCGGCGCACGGACGCCTGTGGGCGCATTCGGCGGATCGCTCAAGGATGTGACGGCCGTGGACCTGGGAAGTCTTGCCATCAGGGAGGCCATGAAGCGGGCCGGACTGCGGCCGGGGCTCAGCGAAGCGATGAAGGCCGGGAGCCCGGATCCCTTGAAAGACCAGGGAAAGACCGAGTTGGAGAAAGCCGCCGCAAATTGGGATGAAAGCGCTGCGGAAGTGGCCGTGGATGAAGTGATCATGGGCAACGTGCTGCTCGGCGGCCAGGGCCAGAATCCGGCCCGGCAGGCCATGATCCGCGCCGGCATGCCCAAGGAGACCCCGGCTTATACGGTCAACAAGGTATGTGCGTCCGGCTTGAAATCCATCTCCCTGGGCGCGGCCTCGATCATGTGCGGCGAATCCGAGGTGGTGGTCGCAGGCGGCCAGGAAAGCATGAGCTGTGCGCCCATGGCCCTGCCCAAGGCCCGCTGGGGACACCGCATGGAGGTGACCGGCAAGGGCGAGGTACTCGACCTGATGGTGTATGACGGGCTTTTTGAGATTTTCTACGGCTATCACATGGGCGTGACCGCGGAAAATATCGTGGAAAAATACGGGATCTCCCGCCAGGAGCAGGACGAACTCTCCGTTTTGAGTCATAATCGCGCACGGGCTGCCATTGAAGACGGCACCTTTGCCAGAGAAATCGTGCCCGTGACCGTGAAGACCCGCAAGGGCGACGTGGTGGTGGACACAGACGAACGGCCCATGGAAACCGACATGGAAAAGATGGCCAAGCTCAAACCCGTATTCAAAAAAGACGGCACGGTGACCGCGGGCAATGCCTCTGGGGTTAACGACGGGGCTGCGGCCGTGGTGCTCATGAGCGCGCAAAAGGCAAAGGCCCTGGGCCTGACCCCGATGGCGAAAATCAAGACGTTTTCCGCCGGCGGGGTGGATCCCGCCTACATGGGACTCGGACCGATACCGGCCATCCGCAGCGTGCTCGGCAAATCGGGCATGTCCATCCAGGATCTGGATATCATTGAGTTAAACGAGGCGTTTGCCTCCCAGGCGCTGGCCTGCATGAAGGAACTCGGCATTGACACCGGCAAGCCCAACCAGTACGGCAGCGGCATTTCCCTGGGCCATCCCATCGGATGCACCGGCGCGCGCCAGATGGTCACGGCGGTGCACATGATGCGGGACAAGGGGGCCAAAACCGGCATGATTTCCATGTGCATCGGCGGGGGCATGGGCATGGCCATGGTCATTGAGACGTAAGGACAGCAACCAGTTGATAAAATTTTTTCTACAGGAGTTTGCCAATGGTTCCCATCGAGGCGATCAGCAGAAAAATCGGAAGATTGATTGTTTTCGGCATCCCGGTTATTGTCGGCGGCGGCATTATCTATCATTTTGCCCAGAGCTTTCCGGCCATGTACGCCTTTGAGGTGGTCCTGGTGCTGGCGGCACTCGGGTTTATCACCAGGTAATTTTTCTTTTTTCCGGCAGGCGCAGAACATCAGTCGGGGCGGTATCGGCCCGGTGGCGGAAACATGCCCGCAGCGCAGGGCTGCTGCCGGAGAAGTGTTGGCATGCCCGGGCAGGCCGGTTTGTATCATATTAAATGGAGTTGCTTCGTTACCTGCGGGGCAAGGTTAAGCAGGAGTGGAAATGGACGAAATCCAGCAGCGGATTAACGAAATCAGCATCGACAGCGAGATGCGCCAGTCTTATCTCGATTACGCCATGAGCGTGATTATCGGCAGGGCCCTGCCGGATGTGCGCGACGGGTTAAAGCCCGTGCATCGCCGAATTCTGTTTGCCATGCGCGAACTGCGAAACGACTGGAACCGGCCGTATAAGAAATCGGCCCGTATCGTCGGCGATGTGATCGGTAAATATCATCCCCACGGGGATGCCGCGGTGTATGACGCCACCGTGCGAATGGCCCAGAAATTCACTCTCCGCTACCCGTTTGTCGACGGGCAGGGCAATTTCGGCTCCGTGGACGGTGATCCGCCGGCGGCCATGCGGTATACCGAAGTCCGGATGACCCGCCTGGCCCACCAGATGCTCGAAGACATCGACAAGGACACGGTGGACTGGCAGCTAAACTATGATGAGACGTTAAACGAGCCCACCGTGCTGCCGGCAAAAGTTCCAGCCCTGCTGTTAAACGGTTCTTCGGGTATCGCGGTTGGCATGGCCACAAATATTCCGCCGCACAACCTTTCCGAGCTTGCAGAGGCCATCAAGGCCCTGATTGACAACAGCGAAATGAGCGTTGAGGAGCTGATCGAATATCTGCCGGGACCGGATTTTCCAACCGGGGGGATCATCTACGGCACCGACGGGATCCGGCAGGCCTATCAAACCGGCCGGGGCAAGCTCAAGATCCGCGCCAGGATCGACATCGAGGTGGAGAAAAAGACCAAGAATGAAATCATCATCATCAAGGAACTGCCTTACCAGGTCAACAAGGCCGCGCTGATCGAGAAAATCGCCACCCTGGTCAAGGATCGGCAGATCGAGGGGATCCGGTATATCCGCGACGAATCCGACAAGGAGGGCATCCGGGTGGCTATTGCCCTGAAAAAGGACCAGATGGCCGAGGCGATCCTCAACATGCTCTACAAGCATACGCCCCTGGAAAGCAATTTCGGGATCATTCTGCTGGCCGTGGTCAACCGCCGGCCGGAGCTGATGAATCTCAAGCAGATTCTTGAGCATTTCGTGGTCCACCGCAAGGAAATCATCGTGCGGCGCACCCGCCATGATCTGAAAAAGGCCGAGGCCCGTGCCCACATCCTGGAAGGGCTGATCGTGGCCCTGGATAACCTCGACGAGGTGGTGGCCTTAATACGCGGGGCCGCCTCCCCGGGTGAGGCAAAAAGCCAGTTGATGACGCGCTTCGAACTTTCCGACGCCCAGGCTCAGGCGATTCTCGACATGCGGCTCCAGCGGCTTACCGGCCTGGAGCGCGACAAGATCAAGCAGGAGCACGTGGAAGTGCTCCAGGCAATTGCCCGGTACAAGGAAATCCTGTCAAGCGAGCAGATCGTGCTGCAGATTATCAAGGACGATCTCAGCGAGATCCAGGAAACCTTCGGAGACGCGCGGCGCACCAAGATCGTGTCCGAAACCCGGGAAATCACCATGGAGGACATGATCGTCCAGGAGGACATGGTGGTCACCATCAGCAACGCCGGCTACATCAAGCGCAACCCCATCACCCTTTACCGGCAGCAGCACCGGGGCGGCAAGGGCAAGACCGGCATGGGCACCAAGGACGAGGATTTCGTGTCCCACCTGTTCGTGGCCTCCACGCATCATACGTTCATGTTTTTCACCAACCGGGGCCGGATCTACTGGTGCAAGGTATATGACATCCCCCAGGGCGGCCGCACCAGCCGGGGCAAGGCCATTGTCAACCTGCTCAACTTCGCCCCGGACGAACACCTGACAACCGTCGTGGCGGTTCCGGAGTTTACGCCCGGCAATTACGTGCTCATGGCCACGCGCCAGGGCCTGGTCAAGAAAACCGATATCATGGCCTTTTCCCGGCCGCGGGCGGGCGGAATCATCGCCATCAACATGAAGCAGGGCGATGAGCTGATTGCCGCCCGGCTCACAGACGGCACACGGCAGGTTTTCCTGTGCTCGCTTTTCGGCAAGTCCATCCGGTTTCACGAATCCGACATTCGCCCCTCCGGGCGCATCTCCCAGGGTGTGCGGGGCATGACCCTGACCGAAGGCGACCAGCTCGTGGGAATGGAAGTGCTCACCTACGGGCAGACCCTGCTGACGGCCACGGAAAACGGATACGGCAAGCGCACCTCCATAGACGAATACCCGGTCCATCGCCGGGGCGGCAAGGGCGTGATTACCATCAAGACCAACAAGCGAAACGGCCGGGTCATGACCATCCTGGTGGTCAGCGACGAAGATGATGTCATGCTGGTCACGGATGCCGGCAAGATCATCCGGATGGCCATTGCTGACATCTCAGTGATCAGCCGCAACACCCAGGGTGTGAAGCTCATTGACATGGAAGCAGGCGAACGCCTGGTCAGCGCTGCGCGGCTGGCCGAAGCAGAAGAGCCAGAGCC
Organism: uncultured Desulfobacteraceae bacterium; assembly: GCA_964613595.1. GTDB lineage: Bacteria > Desulfobacterota > Desulfobacteria > Desulfobacterales > Desulfosalsimonadaceae > Desulfosalsimonas. The sequence continues at coordinate 6,296 of CAZTHW010000055.1, forward strand.
AGAATCTGCAGAAGACGGCCAATAGGAAAGTATGACAGCGATGCGAAATGTGGAAAACGCGAAAATCGGTGTGATCGGCGCGGGAAGCTGGGGCACGGCCATTGCCGGCATGCTGGGGGCCAAGGGGTATGCGGTGGATCTATGGGCCTACGAGGCAGAGGTCTGCCGCAGCATTTCCGAAAAGCGGGAAAATACCTTGTTTTTGCCAGGAATCCGGCTTTCGGAAAATATCCGGGTATCAGATGATATGCACAGCGTGGCAGCGGATAAAGACTTGGTGGTGCTGGTGGTGCCCTCGCACGTGATGCGCGAGGCCTCAAACCGGGCGGCTTCGAGCCTGGATGCGGAAACCATAATCGTTTCTGCGGCCAAGGGAATCGAAAACAAGACCCACCTGACCATGACCGGCGTGCTGTCCGAAGTGATGCCGGAGCGTGAAAACCGGCTGGCCGTACTTTCCGGTCCGAGCTTTGCCGGGGAAGTGGCCCGGGAGGTGCCCACCGTGGTGGCCTCAGCGGCTGACGATCCGGAGGTGGCGGCTTACGTGCAGCAGGTTTTTGCCACCCCCTATTTCCGGGTATATACCAATCCCGATGTGGTGGGTGTGCAGCTGGGCGGGGCGGTCAAAAACGTGATCGCCATTGCCTCGGGCATCGTGGACGGGCTCGGCCTGGGTTTAAACAGCCGGGCAGCCCTTATAACACGGGGGCTGACAGAAATCCGCAGACTTGGCATCAAACTCGGCGCCAATCCCCACACTTTTGCCGGATTAAGCGGTGTTGGCGATCTTGTCCTGACGTGTACCGGTGCGCTGAGCCGGAATCATACGGTGGGGCAGCTGATCGGCGAGGGAAAATCCCTGGATGAAATTCTTTCTGACATGAAAATGGTTGCCGAAGGCGTGCGCACGGCCAGGTCGGTTTACAACCTGTCAAAAAAGGTCGGCGTGGAAATGCCGATTGCCGATTCCGTATACGCCGTACTCTACGATGATTTAAGTCCGGCCGATGCCGCGTATCAGCTGATGACGCGCAGCCTGAAGTCGGAACTCGAGGACGTGGAGTAGGGAAACCCTTTTTCGATGTTTCACAAATCGCATATCACCACGAAGCGCACGAAGCACACGAAGGATAGAGAAGCAATAAAAAACACTTCGTGAACTTCGTTTTCTTCGTGAACTTCGTGGTCCAAACAGTCTTTGAGGTCGGTCATGAGCCGCGAGCAATCACACAAAGGTGACGGCCACCGCCGCCGGCTGCGGGAAAAATTCCTGGAATCGGGCTTGAGCGGGTTCCATGACTACGAGGTGGTGGAACTGCTGCTGACCCTGGCAACCCCCCGCAAGGACTGCAAGTCTGCTGCAAAGGCGGCGATGCAGCGGTTTCAAACGCTTGCCGGCGTGCTGGAGGCCCCTGTAAGCGAGCTTTGCGAGGTTGCGGGGATCGGAGCCAAAAACGTTTTCGGTATTAAACTTGTCCCCGCGGTCGCGGAGCGTTATCTTGAAAAAAAGACCATGCATTCGGACCCGATTAATAATGCCGAAGCGCTGTTTGACTACCTGTATCACAGCATGTCCGGTCAAAGCCGGGAAATCTTCAAGGTGCTGTTTCTGGACGCCAAGAATCGGGTGCTGGCAACCGAGGTCCTGTTTGAGGGCACCCTGACCGCAGGTGCGGTTTATCCCCGGGAAGTGGTGAAAAAGGCGCTGGAATACCGGGCGGCCTCGGTGATTTTCGCGCACAACCATCCTTCCGGGGACCCGGAGCCCTCGTCCGCGGATCTGTCCATTACCCGGCGGCTGGTATTTGCATGCATGAGCACGGGCATTACGGTACACGAACATCTGGTCATCGGGGAACGGCGCTATTACAGTTTTGCGGATTCCGGTCATATCAGGCACATGTGCCGGCAATATGAGCAGGAACTGGTCAAGTACACGGGTGGAAATGAGTGATTCAGAAAACCGGCCGGGATGTTTCGGGGTGCTCGAACTGGTGTTTCCGCCGGGCGGAGACGGTCTGCGCCATACCCCGGAAGTCTGCCTGGCCTGTGATCACAAAGTCGCATGCCTGAGACAGGCCGTTTCCAGAGATGGCGGACTGCAAGTTGAGGATGAAAAAGTGGACCGGGCCTACCAGGCCCGAAGGATTTCTTTTCTTGAGAGATGGGCCCGGAAAAAATCCATTCACCAGAAAAAGCGGAAAAAGAAAACAGATAACCGGCAGCCTTGAGAAAACCGCCGAGGAGGGATGCCCATGAGATCCATCAAGGAGTTGAATCTGGAAGGCAAACGGGTGCTGGTGCGGGTGGACTTCAATGTCCCCTTGGACGAGCATCAGAATATTACCGATGATACCCGGATCCGGGAAGTGCTGCCCACCCTGCGCTATATCCTGGATCATAAGGGAAAGCTTATCATCATGTCCCACATGGGACGCCCCAAGGGCAAGCGCGTGGAGGAACTGAGCCTGGCCCCGGTGGCCAAGCGCCTGGGCCGGCTGCTGGAGCAGGAAGTAGATCTGGCGATTGACTGCGTGGGCCCGGAAGTCGAAGAACGGGTTGGCAGGCTGGGCGAGGCGGAGATGATCCTGCTGGAGAATCTGCGGTTTCATCCGGAAGAGGAAAAAAATGACTCGGAGTTCGCCAAAAAGCTCGCCGGCCTGGCGGATGTGTATATCAACGACGCATTTGCCGTCTCCCATCGCGCCCATGCCTCGGTCGAGGGCGTGGCCCGCAATTGCGCCGAAGCCGCGGCCGGCTTTCTGCTGATAAAGGAGCTCAAGTATTTCAAGGAGGCCCTGGAAAATCCCAGGCGACCCCTTGTGGCCATTATCGGCGGGGCAAAGGTTTCTTCCAAGTTCGGTGCCCTGGAAAACCTTCTCTCCAGGGTGGACAAGCTCATTATCGGCGGTGCCATGGCCAATTCCTTTTTAAAGAGCATGGGTTTTGACCTGGGCCGCTCCAAGGTCGAAGACGAATTGGTGGAAGCCGCAGGAGAGCTCCGGCAGCGGGCCATCCGGGAAGGTGTCAAGTTCTACCTGCCGGTGGACGTGGTTGTGGCCCGGGAGGTGGATCCGAAGGCCGAGACCAAGATCGTGCCGGTGCAGGAAATTCCGGCGGACTGGATGGCCCTGGATATCGGGCCGGCCACTTCCCGGTTGTTCGCAGAGGCCATATATAATGCCAAGACCATCGTATGGAACGGCCCCATGGGAATGTTTGAAATCGATGCCTTCAGCCGCGGCACCGTATCCATGGTCTACAGCGTGGCCGACTCTTATGCGCTTTCCATTGTCGGCGGCGGGGATACGGACGTGGCGATTCACAGTACCGGCCAGACCGACCGGATTTCCTACATATCCACCGGCGGCGGGGCGTTTCTCCAGTTGCTGGAGGGAAAACCCCTGCCCGGGGTGGAAGCACTGGGAGGAACGGAAATCGTGGAATGAAGGGCAGGTCCCTTTCTTTTCTGCGGGATTACTGGATTCTTCTGCTGATCACGGCCGCGGGCGTCGGTGCGGCCATATGGTTCATGACGCCGATTTTGCGGTTCTACGACTTGCTGATGGACCGCCAAAGCGTGATCGATTACCTGGATGCCTGGGGTGCGGCCGCCCCGATCGCCTTTGTGGGCCTGCAGGTGCTGCAGGTGTTTTTCGCTCCCCTGCCCGGGGAACTCAGCGGGCTTATCGGCGGTTATCTCTTTGACGTTATACCGGGGTTTTTCTACTCGAGTATCGGGCTGACCCTGGGCTCGACGGTCAATTTCGGGCTCGGGCGCATCCTGGGCATGCGCGTGGTGCGCAGGGTGATTCCGGAACATCACCTGGCGGCCATGGATCGATTCATAAAGCGCCAGGGATTGTTCCTTGTACTGGTGCTGTTCGTGCTGCCGGGATTTCCCAAGGACTACCTGAGCATTTTTCTCGGTGTCAGCACGATGCCTTTCCGGGTGTTTTTGCCGATTGTCGCAGTGGGGCGAATGCCCGGTACCATGATGCTGAGCATGCAGGGGGCGTTTTTCTTTGAAAAGAAATACGTTTTGATGGGCCTGGTGCTTCTGGTCAGCATGATCCTGCTGGCCGTGGCCTATCGTTTCAGAAAGCGCTTTTATGAATGGGCCGAGCGCCAGGATCATGGATAATTACTTGACAATTCTGGAAAAAGAGGTTAATCTAAATAATAGATTCGGCCTCCCGGCTGTTAACCCCTGTTGGAAAGGAGATCAGATTTTTGTATTGGCGCCCCCGGGAAGAACTCAGCCTCGAAAATCGACTGCGCAGATCCTATTATGAACTGCTTCGCGATGAACTCGATCAGTTTATCCTTTCCTATTCCCTGAAGGAATCCTATGAAAATTTCAAAAACAGCAAGGTTGCCTATCCTTTCGTAGAGCGAAAGGAACTCAAACCCCGAGCCCGGATTCCAAAGGAGGAATTCAGCCTGCACAATACGTTTCTGGTGATTTTCGTGGAAGACACCATTCCCCAGCAATACAAGAAATATATCCGGTTTTTCGACGCCAACAAGACCACCAAGACCAATTTGCTGCGATCCAAGACGCTTTCGCTGGGGCCGGATTTTGACAGAAGCCAGAAGTTCCTGGATTCCGTACATTTTTATAATTTTTTAAAGGATCTGCTTCCGGTGGACTACGCCCTGCTGATCCAGCGCGATACCAGCCAGGCCAAATCCAAGCACCGGTATTACATCTCCCATTTCCACGTGCGCGTTGACTGGCCCATTTCCGAGGCGGCAGAAGACCTGGGCCGTCATCTGCGCTATATTTCCAAGGATGTGTACGAAAAAGGGGAAAAATACGCCGAAGACGTGCAGAAGAAGTTTTTCGAATATTACGGGCTGCCGGACATGATCGGCGGCCGCAGGACAGCGGCCAGCGTGGCGGCCCAGTACCTGCGCCGGCTGCCGTTTATATCCACGGTCTACGTTTCCAGCAGCGAGTCGCGCTCGTTAATCCGTTACTCCGAGCACGGTGTCCACAAGATGGTCCTCATGCGCCTGAGCGCCGGTGAGATGGAGCAGGTGGCAGAGCGAAACAAGATGCAGCTCCGGGAGTTCAAACGCTTTTACATGCTCGACCAGGACGGCAAAGACGGCGTGTTTCTGTTCCGTGTCGGATATGCGCATACCGCCCCGGCACTGCCCCCGGAAGACGGAAAACTCCGGGAAATCAAACCGGAACTCTTCTGGCTGACGGTCAGGTCCCAGCACATCCTGCCCCTGCCGGGGATATGGGAGCATCCGCCACTTCGCGTCAACCTGATTTACGCATAAACTATGATAAGCCTGTAAAAAGTCTTTTTTACAGGGCAGTGTTAAGTTTTAAGTGTTAAGTGATTAAGTAAAATCAAAACCTTATGTTTTCATTGCTTGGCGGACAGAACATTTTCAAGACCTCCAGGAAACTCCTTTTTCGCGCCGCCGATCAGCCAAGATGCTTACGGATTTCCTTTGTTGCAAAGATAGCGCCCTGAAGGGAAAAACAGCTTTTTGCGAAACCGTCAGACTATAATTGTTTGAGCAGGGCGGTTTCGTCGCAGTCCGGGAACTTGACGCAATGGATGCAGTCCGCCCAGATCTTGATGGGCAGCTCGGCCTTGTCAATGACGAGAAAGCCGAATTTCTGGAAAAAATCCGGGCGGTAGGTCAGGGTGAAAAGTTTTTTGATCTTGAATTGCCGGGCCTCGTCAAATGCGGTTTCCACCAGCCGGGTGCCGATTTTTTTGTCGAAATGCGATTCGACCACAGCAAGGGAGCGGATTTCGGCCAGGTCTTCCCAGCAGAACTGCAGTGCGCAGCAGCCAAGAATCCGCCCGGTATCGGGATCCTCCCAGACGGAAAAATCACGCACGTGATCGTATAAACGGCTCAGGGGGCGGGCAAGCAGATCCCCCTTGCTGCCGTAATGCTTTAATATGGCGTGAATGGTTTTTATGTCTTCGATGGTGGCCTTGCGTATCATAGGGCCTTGTTTAACGGTTGCATCCGTTTGAATCAAGCTTTTTGTTGGCTTACGGGGCTTTTCTGATCCGCACGGTGACCCCTTTGTCCCCGGAGACCCGCTTTGCAGTATCCGGATCCATGCGTACCTGCTCAAGCCCGTCCGGGAAATCAAAGTATTGCAGGGGTTGCTCGTCAAGGGCCTTTTTCATAAACGCCTCCCATATGGGCAGGGCGGCCCGGGCGCCGGTTTCGCCGGGGCCCAGCCGGGTATAATCGTCCCGGCCCACCCAGACACCGGCGGCAATGTCCGGGGAAAATCCAACAAAAAGCGCGTCCTTGTACTTATCCGTGGTGCCGGTTTTTCCGGCGACCGCCCGGCCGATGTCCCGGGCCCGCCGCCCGGTGCCTTCGTTGATAACGCCTTCTAGCATATCGGTCATGACCGCCGCCCCGGTCCGGGACATCACCATGCGCCTTTGCGGTTTTGTCTCCCGGATCATCCGGCCGTCAGGTCCGACCACCCGGACTGTGCCATGGGGCGCGGTAAAGCGGCCTTGGTTCGGAAATACCGCGTATGCGGCAGTCAATTCCAGCAGGGTCAATTCATGGGTACCCAGGGCCATGGACAGGTCGGGCGACATCGGGGAGGCGATTCCCATGTCCCGTGCAAAGTCGATGACGGCCGCAGGACCGAGTTTTTGCAGCATGCGCACGGCAGGGATGTTCTTGGAATGGGTCAGGGCCTTGCGCAGGGTGATTTCACCGGCGTAATCCCGGGAGAAGTTCTCCGGCGTCCAGTCGCCGTCCGGTCCCGCCCCGGCAAAGCTCACGGGCGAGTCCTGCAGCATCGTATTCTGCCCGAAACCGTGCTCCAGGGCGCAGGCGTATAGAATCGGCTTGAACGCGGATCCAGGCTGCCGGCGGGCCGTAGTGGACCGGTTGAACTGGTTTTCATGGTAATTTCGGCCGCCCACCATTGCCCGGATGCCGCCGGTTTGAACATCGAGTGCCACCAAGGCCCCCTGGGGCGGGCTTCCGGTAAGGCCGTTTTTTTTCATTCTGCCGGCCAGCTCGGATAAGCCTTTGTCCATGGCCTGCTCGGCGGCCTGCTGCAGTTTCCAGGAAAGGGTTGTAAAAATCGTAACCC
>CAZTHW010000056.1:0-13393 GCA_964613595.1 uncultured Desulfobacteraceae bacterium
TGGGGGGCAAGCGCGGAATCCTTGACCACCCCCTTGCTTGTGTCCGGAAGAAACGCGCTGAGAATCACAAAGAGCAGGGAGGCAATGATCACGCCCTTTACCGCGCCGAACAGGGCGCCGCAGATCCGGTCCACCACGCCGAGCAGCATGATCTGTACCATTGCCCGGATCAGCAGGCCCAGCAGCATGGCCGCTGCAAAAACCCCGAAGAACAGCAGCAGAAAGGCTGCGACATATCGGTAATGCGGGTTTTCGATGAACCCGGAAAACACCGGTGCAAGCCGGTCATAAAAAACAAATGCCGCATAAAACCCGCCCAGCACGCCCGAAATCGCGGCCGCCTCCCGTATAATGCCCCGGAATGCGCCGCTGATCATGCAAAAGCCGAGAATCACCACCACGACCATGTCAAACGGATTTAACACCAACACTCCTTTACCCGGGCCGCCTGGATTAACGCGGAGCCCGGAATGATCGTCTCATAAAAAGTCAGTTTGAGAATTGCAAAATATAAATTTTCCGTGTTATAGACAAGTTATCCTTATAAAAAATTTCAAACACAGACAAGCGGTAAAAACACGATAATGAATTACAAGGAACAGACCAAAACCGAAATGACGTTTCCGGACACTGACGTGGCCAAAAGCCTTTTCGGTGTGCACAACGACCACCTGCACCGCGTTGAGGAAACCTCCGGGGCCGCAATTCACGCCCGCGGAAATACCGTGATCATCGAGGGCGACACCGTGGCCGCCGAACTTGCCCAAGCAATCCTCAACCAGCTATACGGCCTTTTAAAAGAGGGTTACCCGGTTTATCCAAAGGACGTGGATTATGCGGCAAACGTACTTTGCCGGGACTGCAACGTCAACCTTAAAGACATATTCCTGGACACCGTTTACGTGACCTCGGGCAAACGCACCATTACGCCCAAAAGCCCTGTCCAGAAGCAATACATCGACGCCATCCGCCATCATGACATTGTATTCGGCATCGGGCCGGCAGGCACCGGCAAAACCTACCTCGCCATGGCAATGGCCGTGGCCGCCCTGGCCAAAAAACAGGTCCACCGCATCATCCTCACCCGGCCGGCAGTGGAGGCGGGCGAGGCCCTGGGCTTTCTGCCGGGCGACCTGGCTGAAAAGGTCAACCCTTACCTGCGGCCCCTCTACGATGCCCTGAACGACATGATGACCTTTGAGAAGACCGCGGGCCTCATTGAAAAAGACGCCATCGAGGTGGCCCCCCTGGCGTTCATGCGCGGCCGGACCCTAAACGATTCCTTTATTATCCTGGATGAAGCCCAGAACTCCACTTCCGAGCAGATGAAAATGTTTCTCACCCGGATCGGGTTTAACTCCAAGGCCGTGATCACCGGGGACATTACCCAGAGTGATCTGCCCGGCAACCGGGCCTCGGGGCTTGTCCAGGCCCGGGACCTGCTGCATGGAATCACGGGCATTGAATTTGTCTTTTTTTCAAAACAAGACGTGGTGCGCCACAAGCTGGTGCAGAAAATCATCGACGCATACGAAAAACATGAAAACCGGAACGCTTGACACAAATAGAGACCAAAATATCGCCCCGGCCTGAATGCAAAAAAATGACAATCCTGATTACCGACCGGCAGAACCGAAAAAAAGTATCAACCGAGCAGGTCCGGGAAACGGCCCGTGCGCTGCTGGCCGCCCTTGGCAAGGCCGAGGCGGAACTCTCACTGCTTATCACGGACGATGACCATATCGCGGAACTCAACCGGGATTACCTGGGCCGGACCGGGCCCACCAACGTGATCGCCTTTCCCATGGGCGGCGGGGATCTGCCGGATATCGAACCCGAGCTGCTCGGCGACGTGGTGATCTCGACGGACACCGCAGCGCGCGAGGCCTCGGATGCGGGATATGCCATGGAGGAGCGGTTTACGGAACTGCTTGTCCATGGTATACTGCATCTTTTGGGCTACGATCATGAAACCAACGAGCAGGACGCGGCGGAGATGGATGCAAAAAGCCGGGAGCTGATGACGCACCTGCGCACCGGTGAAACATCATGAGCAGTATCGCTTAAACACAACCACGAAGATCACGAAGCACACGAAGACTTAATCCTTACTAATCCGCCTTCGTGATTCTTCGTGTGCTTCGTGGTAAGATAGAATATTTTGAAGGAACTTGAGGCTTCACTAGATTATCCCTTGCACCATTTAAAAGGAAGGAACCATGGCTGGTTTAGCCGTAAACGTTGACCATATCGCCACCCTGCGCCAGGCCCGGGGCGGGTCCACCCGGTACCCGGACCCGGTGCACGCGGCCGCTTTGGCCGAACTCGGGGGCGCAGACGGCATTGTTGTTCACCTGCGCGAGGACCGCCGCCACATCCAGGACCGCGATGTTTACCTGCTGAGAAAAACCGTTTTGTCCCGGCTGATCCTGGAAATGGCGGCAACCGACGAGATGCTCGCGATTGCCGCGGACGTAAAGCCGGATCTTGTCACCCTGGTGCCGGAAAAAAGAAACGAGCTGACCACCGAGGGCGGCCTGGACGTGCAGGGCCTTTGCAAATCCGTGGGGCAGGCGGTGCAAACGCTTCAGGCCGCAGGCATTGCCGTCAGCCTGTTTGTGGATCCGGAAAGCAGCCAGATCCGCGCCTCTGCGGATGCGGGCGCAGACATGGTGGAAATTCACACCGGTGCCTTTTGCGACGCCCCGGATCCGCATGAAAAACAGCGCCGGTTTGCCGAAGTCATGGAAGCCGCCCGGCTGGCGCACCACCTGGAGCTGGACGTAAACGCGGGCCACGGCCTTTGCTACAACACGATCCAATATTTTGCCGGACATCAGATAATTGACGAATTCAGCATCGGCCACAGCATTGTCTCCCGGGCCGCGCTCACGGGCATGGAAAAAGCGGTCCGGGAAATGCGGAACCTGATAAAGGAACTGTAATGTATATCCTGACAGCAGACGAAATGCGGGACATGGACCGGCGGACCATCGAGAACTTCGCGCTGCCCGGCCGGCTGCTCATGGAAAACGCCGGCCGCGGGGCCACCCGGGTGATCTTTAAAAACTGGCCCGACGTATACACCCGGTCTGTTGCCGTGATCGCGGGAAAAGGCAACAACGGGGGAGACGGATTCGTGATCGCCCGGTACCTGGCCCAGCACGGCGTGGATGTTTCGGTATACCTGCTGGCCGAGCGCGGCCGGCTCAAAGGCGATGCCGCGGACAACTTCAACCTGGTGGAAACCCTGGGCATCCCGATTATTGAACTGCCCGACGAGCTTTCCTTTTCGCAGTACAAGGAGGAAATCGCGGGCCGGGACCTGCTGGTGGACGCCATACTGGGCACCGGTCTGGATTCCGAGGTCCAGGGGTATTTCCGGGAAGTCATCGATTTCATGAACAATGCGCGAACACCCGTGTTTTCCGTGGACATCGCCTCCGGGCTGCACACGGAAACCGGCCGGCCATGCGGCATATGCGTACAGGCAGATGCCACGGCCACGTTCGGCTTTGCCAAGCTCGGCCACATGCTGCTTCCCGGGGCCGAGTACACGAGCCGGCTTTCGATTATCGACATCGGCATTCCGCCGTATATCGTCCGGTACGTGGACCCGAAAAATCAACTGCTGACTGCGGCAAAGATCCGATCACAGCTTCCGCCCCGGGACCTGCAGGCCCACAAGGGGCAGACCGGGCATGTGCTGGCCGCAGCCGGCGCCATCGGCAAAACCGGGGCTGCGGCCATGACCGCCATGTCCGCCCTGCGCGCCGGGGCCGGCCTGGTAACCCTGGCGGTGGCCCAAAGCCTGAATTCCGCCATTGAGGCCCAGGCCACCGAAGCCATGACCCATCCCCTGGCAGACGACGGAAACGGATTTCTCGGCGGGAACAACGCCGAAGAAATCCTCTCCCTGCTTTCAGACAAAACCTGCCTGGCCCTGGGGCCGGGCATGGGCACGGAAAAAGACACGGAAAAACTCGTGCACATGCTGATTGAAAAAAGCCCGGTGCCGGTGGTTGCGGATGCCGACGGGCTCAATAACCTGGCGGCAAACACCGCGGTGCTTGCCAAAAAGCGCGCAGAGCTGATCCTCACCCCGCATCCCGGGGAAATGGCGCGGCTGGCAGATACCAAAACGGCGGATATCCAGGCGGACCGCATCGCCGCAGCCCGGGAGTTTGCCCAAAGCCACCAGGTCCACGTGGTGCTCAAGGGCGCACGCACTGTGGTCGCCCACCCGGACGGCCGGGCGTTTGTCAATCCCACCGGGAACCCGGGCATGGCCTCGGGCGGCATGGGCGACGTGCTCACCGGCATGATCGCGGGCTTTCTCGCACAGGGGCTTTCGGCTGAAAGCGCCTGCCACCTGGGCGTTTACCTGCATGGGGCTGCCGCTGATATCATGAGCCAAACCCGCGGCCCGTTCGGATATATTGCAACAGACGTCATGCACCACATACCCGAAACCATCAGGCAGGTCATGGACGGCACATTCAAGGACATTGCCCATGACTGCCATCCCATTTTTTGACGGGAATTGACCATGCATCTGCGCATTGAAACCAAAAGCGCCCTGGACACATTTAACCTGGGCCGCCACCTTGGCGGCCTGCTGGAACGGCCCTTTATCATCGGCTTAAGCGGGGACCTGGGTGCGGGCAAAACCGTTTTCATCCAGGGCCTGGCCCGGGGCCTGGGGGTGCCGGAAAACATCCCGGTCACCAGCCCGACCTACACCCTGGTCAATGAATACCCGGGCCGCAGAACCCTTTATCACGTGGATCTCTATCGTATTGAAGATCCGGGCGAACTTGCAGACATCGGCCTGGACGAAATTCTCTCCGGCAGTCGCCTGGCTGCCGTGGAATGGGCCGAACGGCTTCCGGAGGAAAGCCTGGATCCGGATATCGTCGTCCAAATCGAGGATGCCGGCGGTGACACCCGCCGCTTTTCCCTGTTTTTCTATGGACCCCAGGCCCCGGATCTGGTAGAAGCCATGAAAAAATCCGGATTTCAAATAGCATTTTAATAAATCCTTATAACGTACACTGCAAACCGTTTCAGCAACAAAAAAGGATCATTATGGCCTTGATTGTGCAAAAATACGGCGGCACCTCGGTGGGCGACCTGGACCGGATCCGCAACGTGGCCGAACGCATCGCCCGGACCCGGGATGCGGGAAACGACGTTGTGGTGATCCTGTCCGCCATGAGCGGGGTCACAGACCAGCTCATTTCCATGGCGGAAAAAATCCACACCCCGCCCGATGCCCGGGAAATGGACGTGCTTCTGGCCACCGGCGAACAGACAACCGTTTCGCTGATGGCCATGACCCTGCAGGCCATGGGATACAAGGCCCGCTCCATGTTGGGCTACCAGGCCGAGATCCTGACTGACAACCGGTATACAAAGGCCCGCATCCTGGATATCGGGGCCGAGCGCATCAAGTCGCTTCTGGCAGAAGGACACATCGTGGTTGTGGCCGGGTTCCAGGGCATGGACACATCCGGAGATATCACCACCCTGGGCCGGGGCGGCTCGGACACTTCGGCAGTGGCCGTGGCAGCGGGACTGAAAGCCGACCAGTGCGAAATCTACACGGACGTGGACGGCATCTACACCGCGGATCCCAATATCTGCGGCAAGGCGCGGAAGCTCTCCCGCATCGCTTATGATGAAATGCTGGAAATGGCCAGCCTAGGCGCCAAGGTGCTCCAGATCCGCTCGGTGGAATTTGCCAAGAAATACGACGTTCCCATACACGTCAGATCATCGTTTAACGAGGAGGAAGGAACCATGGTGGTGCATGAAGATGCCAATATGGAAAAAGTGGTGGTATCCGGGGTCACCCAGAGCAAAAACGAGTCCCGCATTACCCTGCGCAAGGTCCCGGACCAGCCGGGCATCGCATCCAGGATCCTCAATCCCGTGGCAGAGGCCGGCATCGGCGTGGACATGATCATCCAGAACACCCGCCAGGGCAACATGACCGACCTGACTTTCACCGTGCCCAAGTCCGATTTTGGTGCTGCCATGGATATTGAAAAAAAGGTGGCCGGGCAAATCGGTGCGGCCGAGGTGCTCGGCGACGAAAACATCGCCAAGGTATCGGTGATCGGCGTGGGCATGCGCAGCCATTCGGGCGTGGCCTCAAAGATGTTTGCCACCCTGGCTGCGGAAAACATCAACATCCTGATGATCAGCACCTCGGAGATCCGCATTTCCTGCGTGATCGAGGAGAAGTACACTGAGCTGGCCGTGCGTGCCCTGCACACCGCTTTTGACCTGGACAGCCAATAACCACCCGACGCAGAAATGAAACGCTTTACCCCGGATCAGCTCATTGTCGTGCTTGTGGTTGCCCTGGTAATCATGGCATTTCTTGTCAAACGGCTGTTTTTCGGGATTTAGGCCTACCTGCCTGCCAGCGCATCCTCGATTTCCGAGGTGATCATTTCCACGGCATCCACGGGTTCTGCCGCATCCCGGATGGGCCGGCCGATGACCAGGTAGTCCGCCCCATCTTTCACTGCCTGGCCCGGGGTGACCACCCGCTTCTGATCATCTGCTTCCACGGCCCAGCCCGGCCGGATACCGGGCACCATTGTGACAAACCCGCCGCCGAAACGGCGCTTGATTTCCGCGGCCTCCTGGCCGGAACAGACCACGCCGGCGCACCCGGCATCATAAGCCATTTGCGCGCGCTTGATCACCAGTGCGCCCGGATCCTCTGCATAGGCCGGATCAAGTCCGGATTCCTGCAGGTCCCTGCCGGATACGCTGGTCAGCACGGTCACCCCGAGCACCCTTGTCTTGAGTCCGGCACCATCGACTGCTGCCTGAAGCATGGCCCGGCTTTCCGCGCAGTGCACCGTGGTGTATGCGGCCCGCCACGCCGCAATCTGCTCCATGGCCCTGCCCACGGTAACCGGGATGTCATGGAGCTTGAGATCCAAAAATATTCTGGCCCGGCCCTCTTTGCGGATGGCCTCCAGGACTTCTGCCCCGCTACGGATAAACAACTCCAGGCCCACCTTGAACATGCCCACCCGCCCGGCCAAAAGCCGCACGTATTTTCGGGCTTCTGCTGCAGTTGAAAAATCCAGCGGAAAAACGATGTAATCTTTTGTCAGCCGATTCATTTGCCTTCCAGGTACTCCTCGAGCTGCTCGCGATGAGACTGTTCCATGGGCCCGCATTTGCGCCAGACCCAGCAGGTGTCTGTCAAAAAACCCATGGCGCGCTCGGCATATATGGACGGATCCAGCGGCTTTTGCGATGCGGCCGACCAGGTTCCCTGCACTGCCGCCGGCGCCATGGCCAGCACCAGGGAGACCATGTGCGCACAGCTTTTTGGCCCGCCCAGCAAATCCTTGACCTTCAGCGTAAAACCCGAGGCAATGCGCATTCCCACAAGCGGGGAAAGCGTATCAATGGTCTGCCGGCATTCCTCCCGTGGCACAGTGGGCATTTCCGCTTCAACTTCTTCAATCGTAAGAGAAGGCCCGCGCACCTTCATCCGCACGATCATGTGATGAATGGTTCCCGGCGGCCGCTGATCCCCGTTTACCAGGTAACGGCTGACAAAACATTCGTCCTTCAGACTGCCCACCACGATCGCTCCGTCAGTCTCCAGCCCGTAGGTATTGATCTCCAACTGCCGGGTATGGGCCTTTTGCAACCCGCTTACATCCATTGCCATTTGCCTAAACCTCCTCAATCAACCGCTTTCATTCTTTAAGTTCTTGACAGATTAACAGAAAAACGCAAGAAAACAAACAGCTATAAATTTTTAAAAACCATGACCCGGATATTCAATCCGCGGAAAAACCAAGAGATAACAAAAATCGCACCTGAATCACCATGACCCTGTCCCCGAATGAAAACCCGGACGCCCTGTATCCTGAAGATCTTTTAAACACCGATGCGCCAGGCAAACCCTGGCGCATCGCCCATGTCAAAAGCCGGCGGGAAAAGGCGCTTGCCGATTACCTGGCCCGCAAGGACATCGGCTATTACCTGCCCCTGGTTTCGCGCAAGCAGTCAAGCAAAGATCGGGCCCGCTACAGCCTGGTCCCGATCTTTCCGGGCTACATGTTTTTAAAGGCCGACGACCAGGACCGCTACACCGCGCTTCGCACCAACCACATCGCCCGGTTCATCGAAGTCCCGGACCCGGGCACCCTGGTTGCCGAACTCAGACAAATCCGCCGGGCCCTCACCGGCGACCTGCCGGTATATCCCATTGATTTCTTAAACGCAGGCCAGCGGGTACGGGTCAAAAAAGGCCCCATGAAGGATGTGGAAGGCGTGATCACCCGTAAGCACAACCAGTTCCGCCTGGTGCTGTCAATCACCGCCATTGCCCAGTCCGTTTCCGTGGAACTCGATTCCGACATGGTGGAACGGATTTAACCCCTGGCGTTTTTTTCAACTCTCTGGTATATTAAAATCCATTAGAAACCCGGGAAAGATCCGGCAGGAAAATCTTATAACTTATGAACACCGCTGAACTCCTTGACAAATTGAAGGGCACACCCCCGGAAACATTTTCCCGATATCCGGTTTTATTCGCCTATGTCTACGGAAGCTGTGCCACTGGTACGATCCATCCCTTCAGCGATCTGGATATCGGGGTCTTCCTTGATCCAAAGTCTGCTGAAGACCTTCTTGACTGTGAGCTGGACCTGGCTCTGGAAATAGACAGGGACCTCGACCACGCTATTGAAGCCGACGTTCGTGCAATAAATGATCTGCCATTAATGTTTCTGGGCCGGATCCTGACCGAGGGAGTCCTGGTTTATTCCCGGGATGAAAGCACCCGGGTTGAATTCGAAGTGCAGACCCGGAAAAAATTCTTCGATTTTATGCCTGTGATCCACGATTACCGCAAAGCCTACGTCAAAGCAGCCCGCAGGTAGACAGAGGCACAAATGGTCAATTTCAACAAGATCGTTGAAAAATTCGAGATGCTTGACCGCTTTCTCAAAGTGCTGCGCGATCTTTCAGAAACAGAACAAACAAAATTCCTGGCGGATTCCGTCTTGATCGGCAGCATGCGCTACTATCTGCAGGTTAGCATCGAATGCTGCCTTGACGTTGCCTCCCACATTATCGCATCTGAAAGATACCGGGCGCCAAAAGATTATGCCGATACATTCAAGGTGCTCGAAGAGCAGGAAGTCGTCCCCCGACAATTGGCCCACAAACTTCAACAAATGGCCAAATTCAGAAACCGGTTTCCCTTCCCACAATACCGTCCACGGTCACCCGCTCGGCAGCAGATCGACCTTGACATTTGCCCGCCAAAACGTTAACAGAGAAACTGTTCATGCCCTGAACATCATTGCAGGGCTGCATGACGCCCAAGCTTCAAAATCAACTTTCCCTGCAACTCGGATATGCCCCCGAGGAGGGCGGACTGTGTAAAAAAGCTACAAGGTTCAAGTAAAATCTGCTGATGGCCCGGTTTGAAGACCTGGAAGTTTTGAAGACGAAAAAGATAACAATGAATATCAAGTAATCGGAGAAACCCTCTTAGGGGAAGATGTGATTTATGCCTGACTTACTCTCTTCACAAGAGATAATTCGGGTGTTGCAACAGAATGGTTTTACCCTTGTTTCCCAAAGAGGAAGCCACAAAAAATTCAAAAACGACAATCGGATTGTGATTGTGTTCCGGATCCGAAAAAGGAAATACCAAAAGGAACTTTTGCCTCGATACTAAGACAATCCGGATTAAAGAAAGAGGATTTCACTTCCCAGAGATAAAAACAACTCCTCTATGGAATAAAACGATAAGGCCCTTTTTCTCTTCAGCCTTGGACTCTCCGGACCGGCACCGCCAGATATGCTTTGCATACTGTCACGGATATTCATAAATACCTGAACCAGAAGGCCTTAAATCATTTTGAAGAAAAGGTAAAAGAAAATGCACGGACCGGACAAAGATATTCGATGGCAGCAGCGTTTTGCCAATTTTAAAAAAGCATTGTCCCAGCTGCGCAAATTCGTCGAAAAAGGCGAACTTACTGAACTGGAAGAACAAGGGGCGATACAGGCTTTTGAATATACCTATGAACTGGCATGGCTGGTACTGAAAGATTTCCTTGAATACCAGGGGCAGACCGATATTTACGGTTCAAGAGACGCCATAAAAAAAGCCTTTGAATCCGGGTTGATAGAAGATGGGGAAAAATGGATGGACGCCTATGTAAGCCGCACAAAAACATCCCACACATATAACGAGGAAACCGCAAAAGAAGTTGTATACGCGGTTTTAAACGAATATTATCCCCTTTTTACCGCCTTGGAGAAAAAAATGGAAACCCTTCTTGACCGGTAGAGGCAACAAGGTGAGAACCCAGCGGTTTGAAATGCAGGAGGAACTAATTTCCCGGGTTGTCGAGGTGTTAAAAAAAAACCCGCTCATAGAGGAAGCCATATTATACGGCTCGCGGGCCAAGGGCACCCACAGGCAGGGCTCGGACGTGGACCTGGTTTTGAAAGGTCAAAACCTGAATCTCCGGGAAATCAATAATCTCCACATTGAACTCGACAACCTGCTTCTGCCGTATACTTTTGATATTTCCATATACCACCGCATAAACGACCCGGGCATGATCGATCACATCAATCGGGTCGGCAAAACGATATACAAGAGAACATAGCTCATAACCCGACTACCACCCTGAGCACACGCATAGTGGACTATGCGAGACTGCATCTGACGCAGTAGATGCGGCAAAATTGAAAATCCCGGAGGGTTTCAAATGTTAACACCTTAAAATAACTTAATACCTTAAAAAAATATAAAATATTAATCCGTGTAAAAATTTGAAACGCTCAATTTAGGTAAGATATGGATTGACGAGCGGCTCAAGGAAATATCATAAGCAGACTCATGTCAGCCTCCAGCGCGGCCTTAAACCAACCCATCGGCAATTACAGTTCCCACGACCAGACGCAGTCCGGCATTATTGTCACGGCAGAAAACGCGCTTCTGGAAATCATGGTCTATACCGAGACCACGATCCGCGTCAATGCCCGCGGCCTTGGCCAGGCGCGGGAGGATTTTTCCTACCCGATCAACACCGGCCCCCAAGAAACCGACTGGCGCCTGGAACCGCGCGAAACTCGCCTGCTGATACACACCCGGCGCCTGATCGTGGGGATTGAATTGTACCCGGTGCGGGTCTCGTTCTACACTCCCGAAGGCGGTCTGATCAACGCGGATGAACCGGCCTTCGGCATTTCCTGGCTCGGCGAGACCGTCACGACATATAAAAGCCTCCAGTCCTACGAGCGCTTTATCGGCCTGGGCGAGAAAACCGGCAACCTGGACCGCCGCAATTCGGCTTATGTGAACTGGAACACCGACTACTTCGGGTATCCGCCCTTTGCCGACCCCCTGTATGCCAGCATCCCTTTCTACATCGGCATCCATTCCGGGCTGATCTACGGCATCTACCTGGACAACACCCACCTGAGCCGGTTTAACTTCGGGGCGGCAAACAACCGGTTTGTCTCGTTTTCCGCTGATTCCGGCCCCATGGACTACTATTTTTTCCACGGGGCAAGCGTGGCTGAAGTCATCAGCGCCTATACCGCCCTGACCGGCCGGATGCCCCTGCCGCCGATCTGGAGCCTGGGATACCAGCAGTGCAGATACAGCTACTTTCCGGACACCGAAGTGCTGCGGGTGGCCCGCACGTTCCGGGAAAAACAGATTCCCGCGGACGTGATCTACCTGGACATTCACTACATGGATGATTTTAAGGTGTTTACCTGGGACCCTGAGCGTTTTGCCGACCCGGCCGGCCTGGTGGAAAAACTCCGGGAACTGGGATTTCACACCGCGGCCATCGCGGACCCGGGGATCAAGATCGAGGAAGGATACGAACCTTACGAAGACGGGCTGGAAAAGGACATGTTTGTGAAATACCCGGACGGCGAGCTGTACGCTGGTGAGGTGTGGCCGGGGTGGTGTCATTTTCCGGATTTTACAAACCCGAAAACACGCACCTGGTGGGGAAATTGGCTGAAAACCCTGACAGACGCCGGGGTGGAAGGCGTGTGGTGCGACATGAACGAGCCGGCCGCCTGGGGCAGGCAGGTGCCGGACTTGATTGAATTCAATCACGACAACCGGCCGTGCACGCACAAAAAGGCCAGAAACATCTACGGCATGCAGATGGCCCGGGCCTCATACGAGGCGGCGCAAAGCCAGTTATCCGGCAGGCGCCCCTTTGTGCTCACCCGGGCCGGTTTTGCCGGGGTGCAGCGGTATGCCGCCATGTGGACCGGGGACAACATTGCGGATGACGATCACATGCTTGCCGGCCTCCGGCTGATCAACAGCATGGGGGTCTCCGGCCTGGGATTTAGCGGATGCGACATCCCCGGGTTTGCAGGAGAGGCGACCCCGGCCCTGTTTGTCCGCTGGATCGCCTTGGGGGCGTTTTCGCCGCTTTTCCGGGGGCATTCCGCGTATAACTCCCGATCCGCCGAGCCCTGGGCGTTCGGCGAACAAGCCGAAGAAATTGCCAGGTACTACATCCGCCTGCGCTACCGGCTCATGCCCTATATCTACAGCCTGTTTGCCGAGTGCACCCGCACCGGCATGCCGCCGGCACGCAGCCTGGCCATTGACTGGCCCCATGACCCGCATGTCTACGGCATTTATTTTCACAACCAGTACCTGTTCGGCCCGTATCTGCACGTGGTACCGGTGCGCTCGGACCAGTTCATCACAAAGGCCTACCTGCCAAAAGGCCGCTGGTTTGATTTTTATTCGGACCACGAAATTGCAGGCGGCCGCGAGATCTACGTGGATGCTCCCTTATCGCGCCTGCCCGTGTTCGTCTCCCCCGGCGCGGTTATTCCCATGCAACAGCCCGGCGACACAACAACGGATCAACCCGCCGGCCCCCTTCAGATCCATGTCTGGCCCCCGGCCGAACACCCCACGGAATTTGTCTATTACGAGGACGACGGCATCAGCTTTGATTACCGGAAAGGCCGGTTTTTCCAGCGCACCCTCCGCCTGGAAAAGGATCGCCTTGTGCTACTGCCGGCCGAAGGCGAATATGAATCCCGGTTTGAACAGGTGGAGATCCGCTTCCACGGCCCGGGCATGCCGGAAAACCCGCAAACCTGCCCACACAGCCCGGATTTCCTGGAAATCCCGCTGGAATCGTCTTAACAACAAAAGGCATCAGATATACCCCAAGCGAAGCCTTTATCTCTGCTGTTTACCCAGTGGTCGGTGGTCAGTGGTCGGTGGTCGGTGGTCGGTGGTCAATTACCGACCACTGTCTACCGACCGCTGACTACTATCTACTGCCCAACCGAAATCACCACATCCCCGTACCAGGTCATATGCACC
>CAZTHW010000057.1:0-13374 GCA_964613595.1 uncultured Desulfobacteraceae bacterium
GTACAGGCAATACGTGAAAAAGCATCCGGACGCTGAACTCGTGCCCGAGGCAAAGCTGAAACTCGGCCGGATTCATGCCGAGCAAAAGGAATTCGACCCGGCCCGGGAGATGTACGTGGAGGTGATTGCGCGGTATCCGGATACCCCGCAGGCAGCAAAAGCCCGAATCAAAATAATGGAGTCCTATATCAGCCAGGGGCATTTTCAGGAAGCCCTTGATTATCGTCGGCGCATGGCAGAAGCAGAACTGGGACCCGAAACCCGGCTTCAGGCGGATTTGCTGACCGGGGATGCGTATATGGCGCTTGAGCAGTTCCGGCAGGCTTACAGGGTTTTTTCTGTAGCCTACCAGGCGGCTGATGCGCAGACGCGCAAAAAAGTCGCAGACCGGCTGCTTGCGGCAATTTCCGGGCTATCGCCCGAATATGTCCGCTCAGAGCGCCAGCGCCTGGAAGGCAGACCCCCGAGCGGGTATTTAATGTACCAGCAGGGACTGAATTTTATGTCCGAGGGTCGCATCGGGGATGCGATATCCGTATTCAAAAAATTTCTGGAGCGTTATCCGGATAACCCGGAGGTAGAACAGGTCAGAAAGCGCCTGGCCAGCCTGACTTCAGAGGCCTCGTTTGAAGGGCACGCTTTGGGCTGCGTGCTCCCCCTGACCGGGAAATATCGAAAAATCGGGCGTCAGGCACTGCGGGGCATAGAATTGGCCCTGGCCCGGGCATACAAGGACATGGATGCGGATCCCCCTTTCCGGATACTGGTGCGTGACAGCCAGTCGGATCCGGAAACCGCCCGCCGGGCAGTCGGGGAACTTGGGAAAAAGCGGGTGGCAGCCATTATCGGGCCCATTGCCGCGGCCCGGGAAGCCTCGGAGACCGCGCAAAAGCTGGGTATTCCGATTTTCCCGTTCACCCAGAACTCAGATATTGCCGAAAACCGGGATTTCGTGTTCATCAATTTTTTGACTCCGAGAATGCAGACTTCAGCCCTTGTGGAGTATACCACGAGAAACCTTGCATGCCGGCGCTTTGCCGTACTTTATCCCGACGAGCCCTATGGCAGGACCTTCCTGCACAGCTTCTGGGACCAGCTCATAGAAAACAATGCCCGGCTTGTGGCCGCTGAGTCGTATAACCCGGCGCATACGGATTTTGCCGAACCGATCAAAAAGCTGGTGGGGCTCCATTACGATCTGCCCGAAGACCTGGCGCCTGAAGCCATGACCCCCAGAGAAGTGGAAATTTTTGCCGGGAAACTGGAAATTTTCAGGGGTGTGCTGTCAGTGGATCCTTCCGGCAGTCCGGATGAAAAGGAGGCGCCTTACGATTTCGGCCTCGGCAAAAGCCCGGCGGCAGACGCGGAAGAAAAAGAGCCGGACCCCATTGTGGACTTTGATGCGATTTTTATCCCTGATGCGCCTGAGAAGGCCGGGCTGGTTATCCCCCAGCTTCGCTACTATGATATCAAAGATGTCTATCTGCTGGGCACCAATCTCTGGCATTCGCAAAAGCTCATTGATATTGCCGGCTATCAGATCCGGGATGCGGTAATCCCGGAGGGCTTTTTCTCAAAAAGCCGCAGTAAGCGAGTGCCTGAATTTGTCAGAGATTTTACGGACGTATATGAATATGTCCCGGATTTCATGGAGGCGGTCAGTTATGACACGGCCATGATCCTGTGCCGGCAGATCTCGCGCAAGGATGTTACCACCCGGCCGGCCCTGCAGCAGGCCCTGGCGGAAATGCCGCCGTTTGAAGGGGTTACCGGCAGGACCGAGTTTTTGGATACCGGCGAAGCAGACAAATCCATCTACCTGTTAAATGTGAAACGCGGGCGGTTTCTTGAAATCCCCCGGTAAGACGAACACAGCTATTTTCCCGGGTTGACCATGCTCCCCTGCCCGGTGGCCTCCAGAACGGTCTGCCAGAGCTTGCCGCCCGGGCTGACCTGCTTTCTCTTTCCTGCGGTCAGGGGCACGGGCACGTGAACGAACTGATCATTCCAGTGGCCGATAATCATGTTGGTTTTGCCCGCCATGCCGGCATGCACGGCATCGCGTCCCAGAAAGGTGCAAAACACGTGATCGTTTGAATTGGCGGGCAAACTGCGGATCATGTAGCTCGGATCAATGTACTTGAGGGAAATATCCATGTGACGAGCATCAAAATAGCTCTGAATCCACTGCTTGAGAAACAGGCCGATGTCATGGAGCTTGATGTTGCCCGAAGGGTCGTATTCCTTTTTATCTGTTTCAAAGAATTTCTGCCCGGCGCCTTCGGCAATGAGAATCACCGCATGTTTTCTCTGGGCCAGGCGCTCTTCGAGCTTGGCCAGCAAACCGTTTTCCCCTTCCAGGTCAAAATCGATTTCCGGAATCAGCACGAAGTTCACATCCTGCTGGGCCAGGCTGGCAGTGGCGGCGATAAAGCCGGAATAACGCCCCATGAGCTTGATCAGGCCGATGCCGTTGGGATAGCCTTCGGCCTCCTTGTGCGCCCCCTTGATGGCTCCAGTGGATATGTCCACCGCGGTGTCAAAGCCAAAGGACTTGGATACCATGTGAATATCGTTGTCAATGGTCTTGGGAATCCCGATCACGCTGATTTTCAAATCTCTTTTCCGGATGGCCGCATCAATTCTGGAAGCTGCCATCAGCGTGCCGTCGCCCCCGATCATAAAAAGGATGCCGATGTTCATCCGTTCCAGGCAGTCCACAATCGCGTCGATGTCCTGGGGGCCGCGCGAAGAACCGAGAATGGAGCCGCCCATTTCATGGATGTGCACCACGTTTCGGGGGCTGAGGTCCATGACATCGTGCCGGTATTCCGGTATAAAGCCCTGCAGTCCGTAGCGGAATCCGTAAATGTGCCGGACGCCGTAGCTGTGGTACAACTCGAGAACCACCGAGCGGATGATGTTGTTTAAGCCCGGGCACAGTCCGCCACAGGTCACCATGCCGCACTTGAGCTTGCTTGGATCAAAGTAGATCCTTTTCCTGGGGCCGGCCAGCTCGAAGCGCGGCGGGGTTTTTTCCGCCCGGATGGCCTCTGTGATCTTTGCGGGATCCAGCTCCACTAAGACCTGGTCGGTGTCGTCCTTGAAAATGTCCTGGCTTGAGCCGTTTAGCTCACGCATGATCGGGGAGTCGATCTTGGCCTCGCCAAGGGCATCAATCCGCGTATCCATATCCATGTCGATGTCGGCTGTGGTTTCTATATTCATATGAAATGCCTCAGTGCTTTTTTAAATTTGATGAAGGGATTTGTGTGAATCCCTTTGTTCATACCGTGTAGCCCGCGTTAAATTTCAGCGACCCTTTGCCCAGAATATCATGCAGGTGAAGGGCGCCCACCATCTTTCCGGTTTCCTCGATGGCCGGCAAGACGGTAATCTGATGGGATTCCATCAGGTTCAATGCCTCATAAAGCGGCATTTCGGGATCCACAAACTTGGGATTTCTCGTCATCAGGGAGTCCACAGTATGTTCATGTACAGGGATTTTTTTGACCACCATGCGCCGGACATCCCCGTCCGTGATTATGCCGGTGAGGATGTCTTCGGCGGTTGTGACGAAAATTACTCCGAGCTGCTGCTGATTCATCTCTGCAAGCGCGGTGTCCATATCACTGCCCTCGGGTATTCTTGGAATCGCGTTCCCGGTGAGCATGATGTCTGCCACCCGCCATTTAAGGCGGTGCCCAAGGTTGCCTCCGGGGTGAAATTTCTGGAAATCGCTGGATTTAAACTTGTGTTTGTCAATCAGCACCACGGCCAGCGCATCGCCCATTGCCATCTGTGCCGATGTGCTCGCGGTTGGAGCCAGTCCCATGGGACATGCCTCCTTTTCCACGCCCACGTTGATTACGATGTCGCTCTGGGCGGCAAGCGACGAGCGCGGATTTCCGGTAAACGCTACGACAGGACAGCCAACGCTACGGATGCTGGGGATCAGGATATTGAGTTCATCGGTTTCCCCGGAGTTGGAAAGCGCAATAAATACGTCATCTGCAGACACAATGCCCAGGTCGCCGTGCATGGCTTCCACCGGGTGGAGAAACAGGGACCGTGTGCCTGTGCTATTTAAGGTGGCCACGATTTTTCGGGCAATGATACCGGATTTTCCGATACCGGCCACGATCACCCGCCCGCGGGACTTGTAGATCAGATCCACCAGCCGGTTAAAATTGTCATCAAGCTTTTCTGCAAGCTGGTGTATTCCCTCGGCCTCAATGCGAAGGACCTCTGTTGCACGTTCAATGTACATGAGCGCCTCGTGTTTATAACACAGAATATAAGGTGCAATTGCGTTTTGCGCAAGCCGCAGCCGCAAATCGCCGGAACAGTGTTTTCTGCCGGACATTGGCAGCTTTTTGGAAAAAAATCAAGCACCGGCATTGACTGCACAAAAAACATAAATATTATATCCAAAATTAATTGACAAGAGATAATGCAGTGGGGTATATATATTTGTTTTATAAAAGGATGGGTCCGCTGCGGGATGCAGCGGTGCATATCTTTGTGCGATAAGCGATTCCGGCTGCCGAAAGGTGCCGGTATTTTTTTAAATAGAAGGGAGGAGCGGAAAATGATCTGTCAAACCACGCGAAAAGGCCAGGAATGTGCTTTCATGACCACGGACGGCTGTGTTTACAACGGCGGTTCCTGCTACCAGATTGTGGAATCCTGCAACGGCTGCAGTCGGGTCGTATCTTATGAGACCGGATGGTTCTGCGGCAAGTGCCCGGAGCCTGAGAAAAAGTGGAAAACCGGCAACTGCAATCTTGCCACGCATGTTGCCGATGAAGCGGCCAAGGCAAAGAATGCCAAGGTTAACCCGATCAAGGCCTCCAAGCGGCGCGGCGGGCGGTAGTAGCAAAACTCAGCATCTGAGTTTGTTTGTGCGGCGCAGGACCTTTGCGGTTTTGCGCCGCTTTTTTTCGGATTACTTTGTCGAACTGCCCGAATTTTTCATCAATTCCGCATGCAGGATTTGGATGACAAATTCCGGCAAATCGTATTTCCTTGCCGCACGCGCCCATCTTTCAGCATACCGCTGCAGCAGTTTCTGTTTGCTGTATCCTGACACATGCGCCTTGTCAAAATCAATGAAATAGACATTATGGTATTTATCCACAAGGACATTTCCCGGGTGCAGATCCACGTGGTAAATACCTTCACGAATCAGCATCCGGACCTGCCGGCCAACAGCAGGGATTACCGCACGTGCGGATTCGGGCGCGTGCAGGCTGAGTTCCGGGAGCGCCTGTACATTGGGCAGTTCCTTTGTGACAAGCCAGGCGTGATAAAGCAGTCTTCCCTTAACGGCAAAAGCCACGGGTTCCGGGGCGGGCACTCCGATCTGCCGGACCCGGGCGAGCATTTCAAATTCCGTTTGACTGCGGGGCTTGCCTGTGTATAGATATGTCCGCCGGTTTACGTGTCGCAGTATTCCGCCCCGGAAATACTGCTTGATGACGACTTTTCCGATACCCTGCAGGTCGATTTTATTTATTCCCGCTCTGCCGGAAAGATTGGATGAACTCGATTGTTCCGGGGAGCCGAAGGTGTCGATAATGTGATTGATATGGCTTTCTGCCAGGGCAAGGGATGATCCGATAAGGTATGGCGGCCGGCGGAAATTGTATGTCATTAAAAGGCCTGTGCTTGTCTTTTCAGGACACATTCTGTATATCTTGTTTCATATCTATAATATGATTTCGCCTGAAAATCAATCGATGTTGCCGCAAATGGAGATTCTGTTTGTCAAACTCGGGGCGCTCGGGGATGTGATCAACACGCTCCCGCTGGCCGTGACGTTGAAACGTCATTTTAATGCCCGTATTACCTGGCTCGTTGAACCGTTGAGTGAACCCCTGCTAAGGCGTCACCCCAGCGTGGACACGGTAATCCGGTTTGATAAAAAGCGCCGGCTCTCCCGGGTGTTTGCCGTGCGCCGGCGCCTGAAGCAGAACCGGTTTGACATCGTGCTCGATCTGCAGCGGCTCTGGAAATCCGGTTTATTTGCAATGACCGCCCCGGCGGATCGGCGGATCGGCTTTGACCGGAAAAGATGCAAGGAGATGACCTGGCTGCTGCCCTTTGAACGCATTGCGCCTGCGGATCCGGGCCGGCACATGCTTCTGCAGTATTTGGAATTTGCCGCGCATCTCGGTGCACCGGAATCAGAGATCGAGTGGGGGATTTGCGTACCGGACGTGCTCCCGTCCGGATTGCCGCAGCGTTTTGCGGTCCTGAACATCGGTGCCACCAAGCCGGCCAATCGGTGGACCGTGCAGGGCTTTGCCGAACTCGCGGATGCCGTTTGGAAAAGCTACGGTATCGAAAGCGTGCTCACCGGTGGGCCCGGGGATGCGGCCATGGCCCGTTCCATTGCCGGAAGAGCGGAAAACGAACCGCACAATCTGGTGGGAAAGACCAGCATTGATGAACTGACTGCAGTGATCAACCGTGCGCAATTCGTTGTCAGCTGTGATACCGGCCCCATGCATCTGGCGGTTGCATTGGGCCGACCCGTGGTTGCACTGTTCGGACCTTCCGATCCCAGGCGCACCGGCCCGTTTTACGGGGAGGTGATCCGCAAGGATCTGCCGTGCGTGCCATGCAACAGGAGCCGCTGCGGTTCGCCCCTTTGCATGCAGGGCATTGAGGCACGTGATGTCATGGAGCGCATTGAAAGGATTCGGGGTATGGAGGGCGCCGGGGGCAATGCATTTCCGGGCAGGGGGTATGCGCAATGAAGATCCTGGTCATCGGACCGTCATGGGTCGGCGATATGGTTATGGCCCAGAGTCTTTACAAAGAGATCAAGGCAGTCTACCCCGGTGCGGTGATCGACGTGGTGGCGCCCGAATGGTCTTATCCGCTGATCCGGCGCATGCCGGAAGTCCGCAACCCCATTGTTCTGGCCGTTGGCCACAATCAACTGGGTTGGCAAATCCGCCGCAGGACGGCAAAACAACTGGCCGCCGGGAACTACGACCGGGCCATTGTCACCCCGCGTTCATGGAAATCGGCGCTGATCCCGTTTTTTGCCGGGATCCCGAAAAGAACGGGTTTTAACGGAGAACTGCGCTTCGGGCTGATCAACGACCGCAGACGCCTGGATAAGAAGCGGCTGAACCAGACCGTTCTGCGCCTGCTGGCCCTGGGCCGGGAAAGGAGCGCGCCCCTGCCCGCCGGGGTGCGGTTTTATCCGGAACTGCGCGTGGAGCAGGCCAATCAGCGGCGGCTGATCGCAGAACTCGGGATGAGGCAAGACCGGCCGGTGGTTTGTTTCTGCCCCGGTGCCGAGTACGGGCCCGCCAAGCAGTGGCCGCCCGGTTATTTCCGGAAGCTTGCGGAAATGCTGATCAGCGAGGGATACCAGGTATGGACCATGGGCTCGGCCGGGGAAGCAGATCTGGGAGAAGCAATTGATCCGGGAAGCGGTGAAGGGTATCTGAACCTGTGCGGCAGAACTCGCTTGGAGGACACCGTTGACCTGATGCATCTTGCATCCCTTGTGGTCACCAATGATTCCGGGTTGATGCACGTGGCCGCGGCTGTAGGCGTGCGGGTCGAGGCGATCTACGGTTCCTCGAGTCCCTCGTATACGCCGCCCCTGAGCCGCAGCGCCCGCGTTCACTGGCTCGGCCTGGAATGCTCGCCCTGTTTTGAGCGCCAGTGCCCGCTGGGGCACCTGAAATGCCTGTATGAAATCACTCCGGAAAGGATGTTCGAAAGCATTCTTGCATCCGGAGAAAGCAAAACGGATTGGCAGGAGACGGTCGGAAAGTGAAAGTGTGTCACATCAATCTGGCCAGGGGCTTTCGGGGCGGGGAACGTCAGACGGAACTGTTGATAACGCAGCTATGGCGGCGCGGCGATATCCGCCAGAAGGCAATTGTCCGTAATGATTCGCCGCTTTTGCCCCGTCTCCGCAGGCTGGACGGACTGGAGGTGGTGCCGGTGGGCAAGCCGTATATCCGGCATACCCGGTTGATCAAGGACTGCAGCCTGATTCATGTGCATGAGGCAAAAGCAGGCCAGTTTGCATATCTGGCCACCCGGATGTATAAAAGACCGTATTTGATTACCCGCCGCGTGCCCAATCCGTTGAAGGCAAATCCTCTGACAAGGCGGGTTTATGCGGAGGCCTCCCGAATCGTGGCCCTGTCCGGGGCAATCCGGAAAGGGCTTGTCGATTATGATCCGTTCCTTGATCCTGTCGTGATACCCAGCATGGTCGCGAGCCTGCCGGCTGATTCGGAATCCGCAGCAGAAATCAGGGCCAGATACAGGGACAAGTTTTTGGTGGGGCATGCCGGGGCGCTTGTCAATCACCACAAGGGCCAGCAGTATATTGTGGAGGCCGCGGCATTGATACGGCAGGTGTTTCCGCAGATTCATTTTCTGCTCCTGGGCCGGGGAAAAGATGAGCATTGGCTCAAGAGCATGGCCGCGGAGTTGGAGAATCTGGAGTTTCTTGGTTTTGTGGAAAATGTGGGAGATTACCTGGCGGCCTTTGACCTGTTTGTGTTTCCGTCCCTGCAGGAGGGTTTGGGATCAGTGCTGCTCGATGCCATGCATTTCGGTCTGCCCGTGGTGGCAAGTGAAGTGGGCGGCATACCGGATATCATTGCGCATGGAGAAAACGGGCTGCTTGTGCCTCCTGCAGACAGCCGGGCGCTGGCCGAGGCGATTGTGTATCTCTATAAAAACAGTAAGATGCGCAGGCAGTTGTCAGACAATGCATACAGCGCCAGCCGCGGTTACCATCCTGAGGCACTTGCCCTGCAGTATTTCCGGCTGTATCAGGAGATCCTCGGGCCTGTTTATGCTTGACCGGCAAAGTCTTCTCATGATTTAGAGTGGAAAAAGATGAAAGCCTGTATGTATTGTACGGACCAATAATTTATCAAAGAAAGGGACTGCCTTGAGACGCGTGAGTGCAAAGACCATCCTGATTACCGGCGGAGCGGGATTTCTCGGGTCCCACTTGTGTGATCGGCTCCTGGCGCAGGGCCATGAGGTCATCTGCCTGGACAACTGTTTTACCGGAAACAAGAAGAATATCTACCATTTGATGGATAACCCCAAGTTCGAGTTTCTGCGCCACGACGTGACCTTCCCGCTCTATGTGGAGGTTGATGAGATCTACAATCTGGCCTGCCCGGCCTCCCCGGTGCATTACCAGTTCGACCCGGTGCAGACCACCAAGACATCTGTGCACGGGGCCATAAACATGCTCGGCCTGGCAAAGCGGGTCAAGGCGAAGATCCTGCAGGCTTCCACTTCCGAGGTCTACGGCGATCCGAGCATTCATCCCCAGCCGGAAACTTATTGGGGCAATGTGAATCCCATCGGGCAGCGGGCCTGTTATGACGAGGGCAAGAGATGCGCGGAAACGCTTTTCTTTGATTATTACCGCCAGCACGCACTGCGGATCAAGGTGGCCAGGATATTTAACACCTACGGCCCCCGGATGCATCCGTTTGACGGGCGGGTGATCAGCAACTTCATCATCCAGGCCCTGCGGGGGCAGCCGATCACGGTCTACGGAGACGGCAGGCAATCGCGTTCATTCTGTTACGTCGATGACCTGGTCGAGGTCCTGATCCGGATCATGGAAAGCAGTGATGATTTCACCGGCCCGGTCAATATTGGCAACCCGTGTGAATACAGCATATTGGAGATTGCCGAAAAAGTCATTGAGCTTACGGGAAGCTCTTCTGAAATCATATACAGTGAACTTCCCCTGGATGATCCCAGGCAGAGACGGCCGGAGATCACCCTTGCCAGGGACACCTTTGGATGGGAGCCGAAAGTGGAACTCGAAGATGGGTTAAAGCGCACGATCCGGTACTTTGAAGACCTTCTGCGGGAAGAAAAGATTTGATTTACCGATCGAAGCGGTCAACGGGAAAATGCCCCGGGCCCGGCTCCGGCCGCGGACAAAACCAAAAAGATAAATGCCTCAGGACACGATCATGCCCGAAGATCCATTGCCATTGTCACTGGCTGTAATCACCCTGAATGAGGGAAAAAACCTGGAGCGCTGCCTTAAAAGCGCTGCAGGGCTTATCTCGGAAATCGTGGTGGTGGATTCGGGGTCCACGGACCGCACAGCCGAAATTGCGGAATCGTTCGGCGCCCGGGTTTATTTCAATGCCTGGCCGGGGCACGTGGCACAGAAAAATGTGGCCCTTTCCTACTGCACGCAGCCCTGGGTGATCTCCCTGGATGCCGATGAGGCAGTTTCAGAGGATCTGCAGCGATCGATCAGAAACCTTTTTGAATCCGGCGAGCCGGAGTGTGCCGGCTACTGGATCAACCGGAAAACCTTTTATCTGGGCGCATGGATCAACCATGCCTGGTATCCCGAGTGGCGCCTTCGCCTTGTCCGGGCCGATGCCGCTAAATGGGTGGGCACCGACCCCCACGACAGGCTGGAGGTCCCGGGGACCGCGGGTAAACTTCAGGGGGACATCCTGCACTATTCCTACGCCGACCTGCAGGACCATCTCAAAAGGACTATTGATTACGGAAGAATCGGTGCCCGGGCGGAGATAAAAAAAGGCAAAGGCTTTCGGTGGTACAAGCTTGTTCTTTCGCCCTGGGGAAGGTTTGCCAAGAGCATTGTTTTCAAGCAGGCATGGCGCGACGGCTGGCGGGGATGGATTATCGCCTTTTCTTCATTTCTGACCTGTTTTGCCAAGCATGCCTTTATTTACGAGGCTTGCCTGAACCAACAAATCCGGGAAGATCAGGGCGGCATAACAGGAGAGAGGATGCAATGACAGAGACGCCGAAATTGCTCATGGTGTTTGAAAAATTTGGTGAATTCGGTTACTTGGGGGAGGAATACCTGCGGGCGTTTTATGAAAACGATTGGCATGTAACCGTATGTTATCTGAGCGGAGCGATTGAAGACGGCTACAGGCGTGAATTGCCGGTTCACCGGGTGATTTCCTTCGGGCTTTCAAGGACGAAGGTCCGCGGGCTAAAAACTGCCTCGATACGAAAGATGCATCGGCTGCTGAGCAAAGAACGCTTTGACCTGGTGATTTCCCAGCAGTACCAGGCCAATTCCAGCGTGGCAGCAGCGGGCTTTTTCAAGCCGGATCTTGTAAAATACGCGGTGTTTCACGGCATTGATCCGGTGAGCGCACGTTCCAGGAAGTGGTTCTATTCCACGGTCGGCAGGCGTTTTACCCGGTTCATATGCGTATCAGAGGCCCA
The DNA here is from genome assembly GCA_964613595.1 of uncultured Desulfobacteraceae bacterium. Classification (GTDB taxonomy): domain Bacteria; phylum Desulfobacterota; class Desulfobacteria; order Desulfobacterales; family Desulfosalsimonadaceae; genus Desulfosalsimonas. The sequence continues at coordinate 11,248 of CAZTHW010000057.1, forward strand.
GCGCAGAAACATCATTTCCCGCTGTCCTTCACTGCCGGATGAGAAGTTCTCCGTGATCCATAACGTGATCAATACGGAACGGGCCCTGGAAAAGATGATAAGCCGGGAGGAAGCCAGAAAAAGCCTCGGGCTTTCACCTGAAGATTTTGTTGTCGGCACGATCTCGCGGTTGACGTGGAAGAAGCGCCCCCTGGATATCCTTTATGCATTTAAGGAGATTGAAGAAAGGCTGCCGGAGGGCAAGCTGCTGATCATCGGCACAGGCGGGCTGGAAAACAGGATAGCCGGGGAGGCTGAAAGATTCGGTTTGACGGAAAGGCTCGTGTGCCCCGGCTATATAAATGAAGCCTGGCGCCTTATGAGGGCGTTTGATGTGTTTGTCCTGCCGTCTGCAATGGAGTCGTGTCCTTTGGTGCTCTTGGAGGCCATGTGTGCGAAAGTGCTCATAACAGCCGCAGACGCCCAGGGCATCAAAGAGACTTTGAATGGTGCGGGATATCTCTATGAAACCGGCAATTTCCGGGAGCTGGCCGAAAGGCTGCTGGCAATTTACAACTTGAGTGATCAAGAGAAAATGCGGATTGCGGATACCGGATTCCAGCGTGTTGAGTCGGAGTTTGCCAAGGAGGTTTTCCAGGAAAGACTGGTTTCTCTTGCCAACCATGACCTGGGCATATTTTCGGCCAAACAAGGCCGGCGGCATCATGCGCCCGGTCTGCTTCCGGGCAATGGCGGGTAAAGGGCAGGACCGCTTCTGGCCTCATGATTCGTGCTCGGCATAGGGGGGCTTTTTATGCGTGCTAAAAAGATCCTTTTTGTCTCCAAATCAAGGCAAGCCGCCTCAACCAGGTACCGGGCCGTATTGTTTTTCCCCTATCTGCAACAACAGGGCTGGGAAGTGGAGCATTTCGATGATGCCAGGGGGCTCATCAACAGGGTGAAACTGTTAAAAGCGGTACGGAGCGCCGATATCGTTATCGTTTTGAGAAGGTCTTTTACGGCGTTGTTCCTGTACATGATCAGACAGGGCGCCCAAAAAAACGATTCCGGTGCTCAGGTCAATGAGTTCACACAGCGTGCGCTATTCTATTATCATTCCCTGTTATAATGCATCGGCTTTTGCTGGCAGGGCGATTGAATCGGCTTTGGCCCAGGACCGCGATGATTATGAAATCATTGCCATTGATGACGGCTCAGACGATAATACGCTGGAAGTCCTTGAAACGTATGCCTTTTGGCATAAAGAGCGCATCCGCTGCCTGCATCAGGAAAACCGGGGGCCGGGGGCGGCCAGAAATGCGGGGGTGAAGGCTGCAAACGGTCAATACATTTATTTTCTTGATGCGGACGACCGAATGAGAAGCAGTACGCTGAATACCTTCGAAGGCGCGCTCACGGGTTATGGTTCCGGCCTGGATTATGTTTATGCCGGGCATTATTCGGTAAACAGCAGTGGAAAAGTTAAAGCTTTGTGTCCCTCGTCCGGACTCGTCGATAATATGCGGGATTTCAAACGATTGATTGCCGGCAAAGGCGTGAGTCCAACTATCGGGGCGGTGGTGGTTCACAGGGAATGTTTCAGGAAGTTGTCTTTTCCGGAAACGCTCCGATGCAATGAGGATGTTGTCCTTTTCGGGCATCTGTTTGCCTTATGCAATGGAGTGGCGGTGGCTGATCCCGTGGTATACAAATACAAACAGCCCGGAAGCCTTCGGTCTGACAGACAAGCGATAGATGATGCCGCTGAAACAGGCCCGTCAGTTCTTTTTGACCCCTTGATTCTGCCCCCGCAATACCTCAGGTTCAAATCTCTTTATGCGGCCGGAAGGTGCTTGGAGAAAGCAAGGGGCCACTTTAAAACTCGTGAGTTTCGCGAGTTTCGAAGCGCATTCCGCAAGGCGGTGCGAATGCACCCGGCCGCAGTTTTGCGCCTGAGGTTTTGGGGGCGTTATATCCGGTCTTATGTATTGTTTTTTAAAACCTAAACTGAGCGTTTCAGATTTTTAAAAACAGTATTTTGTTGAGGATTATAATCATTTATATTTTCAAAATCAGAAACCCTCCGGGATTTTCAATTTTGGCGCATCTACTGCGTCAGATGCAGTCTCGCATAGTCTACTATAGCTC
>CAZTHW010000058.1:0-13371 GCA_964613595.1 uncultured Desulfobacteraceae bacterium
TGATGAGCATGGGCGCGCCCCGGAAAATCACGTCGTTTCCCTCTTCCCATTTTTCCACCGCCCGGTCCATGTGAACTTCCGCGGCCACTTCCGGCATGTTTTCAAGCATCCAGCGCATCCAGTCAATCACGACGCCGCCCAGGTTCCGTAGCCGATCCCTGCCGCTGATCACGGTCCATTCCACGCACTGGGAGTTGTGCCCGGTAGGGGCGTAGCGCGCGATTTCAATGAGCCGGGCAATCGTGTCCGGGTCCACGGGCTTGTCCTTGTAGACCCGGATGGAGCGGCGTGCCCGGAAGAAATGCTCGCACTGCTCAGGGGAAAGCTTCAATTCCGGTTTCACCGGCGGGCACTGCTCGAGCGGCATTTCCCGGTGGGTCAGGCTGGCCGTGGGGCAGACCGCCACGCAGTGGCCGCACCGGATGCAGAGTTCATCTGCTTCCGCGATCGGGGCGGGGTACGAATCCTTTGAAAAAGAAATAATTCCCGCCGGGCACACGGCTGCGCATATGCCGTCCTGGTTGCACGTTTGTTCGTCGATTTCGATCAGGTTCATGAGGGTACCTCCTTGCCATGTATAATTGTTTTCAGGTGCTCAGCCCAGGGCGATCAGCGCATCCACGGCCTTGGGGCGGCCGTCGCAAATGATCACCGGGTTGATGTCGATTTCCGTTACCGCATCAATGTCCGTACCGATCTGTCCCACCCGGATCAGCAGATCCGCCAGCATATCGGTGTCTGCGGCTTCCATCCCCCTCACGGCCCCCAGAATCCGATGCCCCTTGATTTCCCGCATCATGGCAAGTGCATCCGTCTTTTCCAGGGGTGCCTTGCGAAAGGCAATGTCTTCCAGGATTTCCGTGAAAATCCCGCCCAGGCCGAACATCACGCAGGGGCCGAACTGGGGGTCCCGGGTCATTCCCGCCACCAGCTCGCGCCGGCCGGCGACCATCTCCTGTACCAGCACGCCCCCGCCGGCGCCGGTGACCTGCCCGCGGATTTCCTCAAATGCCCGGGCGGCTTCCTCCCGGCTTCGCAGATCCACGCGGATCAGGTTTTTTTCGGTCTTGTGGGCCAGGTCTGCCGAGCATCCCTTCATGACCAGGGGAAAGCCGATTTCCCCTATGGCCGCGTCCAGCCCCCCGCTGTCTTCCACCAGGATTTCCCGGGTCACCGGGATTCCGTATGCTGCCAGTACTTGCTTGGATTCATATTCGGACAATGCGCTGCGTCCCTGTTGGCGCGCCCGGTCAACGATTTTGGCAGCCGTCTGTTTATTCATGCGCTTTTCCTCCATAGTAGGCATTGACGTGGGAAATGGCTTCCAGGGCTTCTGCCAGGTCGTCAAAAGCCGGGATCCCGCGTTCCGCAAAAGCGCGGCGCGCTTGTTCCATCATTTCCACCACGTCCAGGTGATCCGTGCCGCGCTTGGGGTTGTTTAAAATCACCACCACCGGTTTGCCGGTTTTTTGTACCGTATTTTCCACCCGCTCGGCAAGCTCGGCAAACGGTGTAACCTCCCGGACCGGCTTGCCGGTCATGGCGGCGAGGTTCTTGTAGTGGTGAAACAGTGTGATCAGGACCTGGAGATCAATGCGCCTGTCTTCTGCTGCCAGGCACATCACCTGTTCAAGTACTTCCGGTGCCACGTACGGGTTGGCCACGTCCACCGGGTTGCGGCCGCTTGAGCCCGGCCTTGGCAGCAGCTCCTCGACGCGTTCGGCCAGGCCGGGATCAAAGGGCGGGATCTGCATGTTATGTTTTTCCGCCGCATCCGCGGCGCCAACCCCCAGGGCGCCGCCTCCGCCCAGTACGCAGAGGTTTTTATACGTCCGGGCCGGCAGGCGGGCAAAGGCCAGGCTGGCCCGCGCCATTTCGCCCATGTCGCTGACCTGCACGGCATTGGCCTGTTTGAGGATCGCCCGCCAGATGGTCCGGCTTCCGCCCATGGAGGCCGTGTGGCTGAGCACGGCGCGGCTGCCGGCTGCCGAGAGCCCGCCCTTTAACACGATGACCGGCTTGCTGCGGGCCACGTTTTTTAACGTGTCAAAAAACACGTCCCCGTCTGCCACGCCCTCGATGTACATGTTGATCACCCGGGTCTGCGTGTCCCGGCCGAAGTATGCCAGCAGCTCGGTTTCCCGGAGATCCGCACCGTTTCCAAAGCTGACCACCTTGCTGAAGGCCAGCCCCATGGACTTGCCCGTATTGGCGAAATCTACAGCCATGCCCCCGCTCTGGGAGGAAACGGCCACCGGCCCGGTGGTGCGGGAAAGATCCGCCCCGGGCAGCATGGTAAGCCCGCTCTGGGGGCAGTAAATGCCAAAGCAGTTGGGACCGATGACCCGGATGCCACGGGCCGCGATTTCCCGGATTTGTGCTTCCAGGGCTAGGCCTTCGTCGGTGCCCAGCTCCTTGAAGCCGGAAGACAGGATTTCTGCTGCGGCTGCGCCTTTTTCCCGGCAGGCTTCCAGGGCCCGGGGCACGGCCGCTGCGGTCACTGCGATGATTGCCAGGTCAAATGTTTTCGGAATTTGTGCAATGCTTTCGTAAATCTTGTGTCCGGCAAGAGTGCCGCCCTTGGGATTGACCAGGAAGATTTCCCCCTGGTAGCCAATGGCCTGCAGGGCGAAAAACATGCCGCTGCCAAAGCCGATGCCCTTGCTTGAAGCCCCGATAATGGCGGTTTTTCCCGGGTTGAAGATCCGCTCGAAGTCCGTGTCAGGTGCGTATTTTGTCACGATCGGCCGCCTTTTTTGCCTGTTTTTGAACATTTGTCGATTTTGCCGAAAAGTTTTCAATATTTCAAAATTGTGTTAACTTATACAATATATGCATGAAAAAGCAAGATCCGTTCTGCACGGACGCGGAAGTCCGCGCGCCGGCCGCATATGCTGCGGCCGAACTGCTCGGGGAATTGACGGCATAGCCGGAGTTGCCACTGATGTCTTTGAAGGGAGGTAAGGGAGGAAAGCGATGAAGGATATAAGCGATCTTTTTGATTTAACCGGCCGGACGGCCGTGATTACCGGCGCCTCGTCCGGGCTGGGTGCGAATTTTGCCCGGGGGCTGGCTGCAGCCGGGGCCGGGCTGGTATTGGCCGCCCGGAGAAGCGATCGCCTGGCCGACCTCCAGCGCGAACTGGAAGCCCAAGGCTGCCGGGCGCTCACCGTGCCGTGCGATGTCACCAAGGAATCAGATGTGGATAACCTGGTTGCCAAGGCCATGGAAGATTTCGGCCGGATCGACATCCTGGTCAACAATGCCGGCGTGGCCAACGTGGCCCCGGCAGAGCAGGAGACAGCGGCGGATTTCCGCCGGGTGCTGGACATCAACACTACCGGCACGTTTCTGTGCCTGCAGAAATGCGGCCGTGTGATGCTCGAGGCCGGCGGCGGCAGCATCGTCAATATCGCCTCGGTGATGGGGCTTTTGGGCATCGGGAAAATCCCGCAGGCCGCCTACAATGCCTCCAAGGCGGCAGTGATCAACCTGACCCGGGAGACCGCGGCCCAGTGGGCGCGCCGCGGCGTCCGGGTCAACGCGATTGCACCGGGCTGGTTTCCCAGCGAGATGACCACGGAAATGTTTGAAGACGAGCGCAGCACGCGGTTTATGCAGAAAAATGCGCCCATGGGCAGAACCGGTACGCCAGACGAGCTGCTCGGCCCCTTGCTGCTTCTGGCCTCGGATGCCGCCAGCTTTATGACCGGCCAGACCCTCGTGGTCGACGGCGGGTGGAGCATTGTCTGAAAGCAGGGGGCCTGCAGGGGCCGTATAAATTTCTACATTCGCAGAAATTCGGGCATCCGGTGCTTTACGGAAAAACCCGCCTCTATGCGGGCGATGACTTCGGGTTTTTGCTCCGGGAACTTGTAGCCCTCGTAATCGTGTGAAAGCAGCAGGCCGCCGTCCGGGCTGCGCCAGTAATTGCCGGCGTGATCAAAGCAGACCCGGGAGGTGACATCGAGCTGTTCCATGGTCAGTTTCAGCTCGTGGAGCTGTTCCTGCGGGGTCAAAAGCTGGAACTCGCCTTTTTCAACCGCATCATACATGGGCGTACCAGGAATGGGCCGAAACGGGCGGGAACGGATATAGTGCGGGTTGATGGCAGAAAGCACCCGGGCGGTTTGCCGCGCGTGGTTTTCCCACATACTTTTTCCGCCCAGTCCGGGCATCCAGTATTCGGAGACCTGGAAGCCGGCCGCCACCGCCTTGCGGCCGCCCTGGATATGGCCCGCTGCATTCGTGCCCTTTCTGACGTGTTTCAGCAGCGGGTCATAACCGCTTTCCAGACCGATATGGAGCCGGTCGAGTCCGGCATCCCGGATTTCGGCGAGCTCTTCTGCGCTTTTGCGCGCAAGTGTGCGGGCCCGGGCATATGTGGTGACCCGCTCGATTGAGGGAAACCGGGCGCGCAAATACCGCAGGGCTTCGACCAGGTCCGGGGTTTTCATGATCAGAGTGTTTGCGTCCTGGAGAAAGGCGGTGCGGGCGCCGGCAACCAGCCAGTGAAACAGCATGACAAAACCCGGGTCGTAGTTTAACTCCGGGTGCCGGCCCAGAAATTGTGCGGCAGCATCCCGGCTGAGGCCGTTTGTGCGGCCGTGCTGCCTGGAAATCTCGTGGAGCTCGTCGCGGATGGCGGCCATGGAGTCAATGTCGCCCTTGATTTCTTCCACCGGCCGGATTTCGAACTTCTCGGTTTTGTACATAAAACAGAACGCGCACTTGTTCCACGGGCAGTTGCGGGTAAACCGCAGCAGCAGGGAACTGCTTCCGCCCTCGCTGGGCGGCCGGTATATGCCGGTTTCAAATGAAGACGCGGGTTTGTTTGCAGGCAATGCGTATGATCCTTTTCAGGTGTTAGAATTTGAAACCCTCCGGGATTTTCAATTCAGGCTCAATTTAGGTCTGTCTTTTTTTATCACAGGCCGGATGAACGGATAAACAGGATAGCCGTGAACACTGTTTGATGCGAAAAAGGATAGCTGAGGCCGGAAGCGTATGTCAATAAAAACCAAGGTTCGCTATAACCGAATATAAGGGGGGATTGCCGAAGAACACGTCGAATTTTTCTCAAAAGTCGCAGGGGCGGGCGGTTTGCTATAAAATCTATAAAATTCAACTATATATGTGTAGGAAACCCGGTCAAGCACCGCGGATAAGGCGTTTTTTTACAAAAAAAATGTTTTTCTGTAGTTGACAACACCTAAAAATTATTTTAAATAATCAGGTAATCAGAATCAGCCTTCGGTCAATTCTGAAAGGACGCTTCCAAATCAACGTGAATGCCAGTATATTTGCAATTAACAGCAAACCCGGATTGGCGAAAAACAGTTGATTGACCATCACATCCAAACACTATCCACTTGGAAAAACATTGTACGCGTACATAAACCTCTACAAGCGCATCCTCCCGGCACGGCTGCCGGAAGGCGGATGCAGACCTGAATGAAATCCGTTACTCGCAGGATAAACCAGCAGTTTTTTAACCCGAAACATTCGAGCCATGTGAAGGGGGGTGATAGGGCAGGGCAACACGCGGACCATGAAATCTGTGCAGCCGCATCAGATTGGTGGTGAATAGGCAGCTTCGGGCTTTTTCTAAAAATTTAGAGTCTTCAGGAGGACTACAAATGAAGAAATTATTAATTGCATTGCTTGTATTGGGTTTAATCGCACCCGGCATGGCCATGGCGCAGGACCTGGAGCAGCGGGTCGACAGGTTGGAAGAAAACATGCAGGAATTCACCAAGCAGGGCATGAAGTTAAAGGAAACCGTCATTGGCATGAAGAAGTTCGGTTTTCATTTCTACGGCAGCCTGCGCACGCACCTGGGATACTATGATGTTGACCAGGAATATTCCGGCGGGCTGAAAAATGACGGCACAATTGGCAATTCTTGGGACGATGACTCCGGCACAACCTTGTCCGTGGGATCCCAGAGCCGGTTCGGCGCCAAGGCCATTGCCAGTGAAAACTTCTATGGCGTTCTGGAGTTCGGCCTTGAGGAAACAGACCGTGATGGTCAGACCAATGATACCTACCTCCGGTTGGCCTATGGTGTATGGGATTTTGGTAGCGGTGAACTCATGGTTGGTAAGAATTATACACCGGCCACCTATCTCGGTTATTCCAGTTTCATCGGTGATGTGGGCGCTGGCGGTGATGCCAACCTTTTGGTTTCAGGGCTCCCCTTTGTCTCCCGCCAGCCGCTGATTGAGTTGCAGTTCGGCGACTTTGAATTTGCTCTTATCGAGCCGTACACAGAGGCTACTGACTATAGTGATAGCCAGTATATAGGAGGTCTAGCAGGTGGTGCTGCGGTTACACCAAACACGGATGTGGATTTTAAAATCCCACGTATCGAGGTTGCCCACGTATTCCGGTTGAACGATAACAATCTCAGGATTCGCCCGGTGGCGGGTTACCAAACATATGATGTAGAAACGGACACTGGTGTAGACGAGAGCATTGACAGTTGGCTGGTCGGCCTGGGTGCGAGTGCGGATTTCGGACCCGCATATGTCAAGGCTACGGTTTCTTACTTTCAGAACCCGGGGAACTACGGTCAGGTGAATACTGTAAATGTTGCATTCCGGGAGGCCACGGTCGACGGCGACGGGGATATCAATGATGCGGACGCGATCCAGGGGACACTGGCTGTAGGCTTCAAGGCCAATGATATGGTCACCCTGGAGGCCGGCGGAAGCTACCAGGGCTCGGAAGTGGATAGTCCTGAATTCACTTATCCCGAAGGTACGCCACTGGCAGGTCAGACCGTGTATGCTGATGAGGGCGAGCAAACCGGTTACCTGTACTATGCGCAGGCCTGGATTTCCTTGAACGAGAATGTGCATATTATCCCGGAAATTGGTATAGTGGATCGCGATGAAGTAGAGTATTCCGGAGTCCCAGGTGTTGGTACAGTAAAATCTGATCTCGGCAAGATGAGCTACTTTGACGTCTGCTTTCGTATGGACTTCTAGTTCTATTTGTCGTAGAATCAACGTGTAACATCAAAAGCCGGGGCGCATGCCCCGGCTTTTTGCGTAGGCCGGGCAAGGACTATCTGAACCGGCTGTTTCAGAGATACAGAAATATCTGAAGACACCCGGTCACCGCCCGCGGAAGATTCCGAGTGGTTAACACAGGCGGGACGGCGGGGTGGTCCGGCACTCAACTATCAAGACGATCCGCTATTTTTCGGACCCTTTGGAATTTGGGTGAACTTCATATTTCATGAGGGCCTGCTTCTTTGAGTGCCGGACTTCCCCGCCGGCCCGCCCTGCGGAAACCCTTGAAGCTTGGTGTTTTTTGCAGGGCGTATCAAACTGAAAATACAGATTTCCAAATGGTTTGCCGGAGGAGAAAATGAAACAGGTGCTGATCAATTTTGATTTTCCGGAGGAATTTGTTGCGCAGCTCCGGGGAAAATACCCGGAACTGAAGTTCGTGCACACCACGGATGAAAAGACTGCATTTTCATCTCTTGCAGACACCAACATCCTGATCACGTTTCTCCAGTGCAACCGGGAGATCGTGGAGGCCGCGCCGAAACTGGAATGGATCCAGGCCATTACCGCGGGCGTGGATTTCATGCCCCTGGACCTGATTTTTGCACGCGGCATCCGCCTGACAAACGGCCGGGGCATCCACCGGATCCACATGGCCGAATACGCCATTGCCGTGCTGGTCCACCTGGCGCGCAATTTCCACATCATGATGGGCAACCAGTTCCGCCGCACCTGGGACTCTTCCCCGCACCAGGGCGAGATCTACGGGGCCACCCTTGGAATCGTGGGCCTGGGAGAGATCGGCGAGGAAATCGCCAAAAAGGCCGCCGTGTTCGGCATGCGGGTTATCGGGGTCAGGCGCACGGCCAAGCCCACGCAGCACGTGGAAACCGTGTACGGCCCGCAGGACATGGCAGTTGTTTTTGAACAAAGCGACTACGTGATCAACCTGCTGCCGCTTACCAGGGACACGGAAAAACTCATTGACCGAAAACTTTTCGACAAAATGCACCCCGAGGCCTGCTTTATCAACATGGGCCGGGGCAGGTCGGTAAACGAGGATGACCTGGCAGAAGCCCTGCAAACCGGAAAAATCCGGGCCGCGGTGAGTGACGTGTTTTACACCGAACCCCTGCCCGAGACCAGCCCCCTGTGGGATCTTGAAAACATGGTCATCACTCCGCACGTGTGCGGCCGCTCACCCAACTACATGAACCGGGCCATGGAGATCATCGACCACAACCTGGGCGTTTATACCACCGGCCGCGGGGAGATGATCAACGTGGTCCCCCCGGATACCAGGTACTGATTAAAAATCGCTCAATTTAGGAAAACAATAGGCAGGCATCATCCGGGACCTGCCAAAGGCGCGTGTGCGATGCGGTTTGCCCGGATTTGTGTTTATTGCGGGCGTTTTGCCAAAAACGTCTCGATTTCTTCGACAAATCGTTCAAAGTCATGTCGGCCGGATTTGATGTTGCCGATCAACCGGCTGTCGTCCACGGTCCAGTACCGATGGATCAGGCTGTTTCGAAAGTCGAAGAAAGGCTTTAGCCGTTCAAAGAGTTCTGCGGAAAGAATCCCGTTCTCATGAGCTTTTATAATGGTATCAATATAGCCGGATACGGCGACTCCCTTTTCTTTGGCCAGAATGTGCTGGATCGTGTTGGACATGGCCTCTGCAAGTTCGACCAGGATATATTTTGCGGCTTTCAGGGGAATTGAGTCTGCAGTCAGTTCGTTTTGTTCGATTAACTGGTTCAGTTCCCGGCTGTTTTTCCGGATTTCCATCAGATAATTTCTGATCCGCACCGGATCGGCATTCATGTCAGCACCTCCCGGATAAAACCTTCGCATTCCCGGTACCGCGCGCCGTAGAGTTCCAGGAAATCCGCCCGCACTTCCGGGGCTTTGTCCACAAGAATACGTCCTTCTTCCAGTACGTTTTTCAAGTACAGAAGTCCGAAAATGTCGCCGTGCGTGGCCACCTCATTTAAAACCCGGATATCAAAGGCATCCGGCGGCAGACCGGTCTCCTTGTAAAGCGCGTGTTTCAGGTCCGCGGATAGCCGGTACGGATCCCGGCCCGGCTCTGTATAAACGGCAATGTCGATGTCGTTTCCGGCGTTGCCGGCCGTGGAAGAGCCGTACAGGATTGCAAAAACAACCCCGGAAGCTTTGGAAAGAACGCGGGTCAGGGTATGAATGGGTATTGTCGCCATGATGGCTATTATAGGAACTTATTTCAGGATTGTGAAAAGGGAGGTGCCGTCGGCAGGGCATTGATACCCTGTCCGTTTTTGGAACCGAAATCCGGGAATTCCCGGGGATATGACCTGTCGGGGGCCGGCAGATCCACGCCTCCGGCTCCGGGAAAACGTCCCGCAATCCGGGTTCCAATGCCCCGGGTACTTTTTTGGCGCACCAGATGATACTTGAGAATCTGCCGGGCTTCCTCTTCCATGGACCTGTTGTTTTCTGCGGCAATGATGCGGAGTTTTGCCTTCAGCGAATCATCAATGTTGCGCAGGGTCAGGCTGGCCATTTGGAATTCTCCCTGAAATTGAATTTATATAATATTATATGCAATGCAATCATTGATGTCAATCGTTGCACTGGTGTTGCAGCAGGTTTTTGAAAGGCCTGGATCAAGGCACGACCTTTGCCCAAAGATGTTTAACGGGGCAAAATCAATTCCCGTATGCAAAAGCCGGCTATGTTGTTGTTTGCACGCAATATCGCCACAACGGCAGGAAGGTCGGAGTAGCGGACGATTCTCGATATATTCCTACCCGTCCGCCAACAGAAAGTGATTACAAGAGCGGCTCGGATCCGGTTATTGAGAAAGACGATCAGGACTATAGGGGCGGCGTTGAGGTAAACGGTATTATCAACCTGCTGCCGCTGCTTCAGAAAATAACAGGCCCGGGAGGCAACGGCGGGTTGCGGATAGATGTCGATTTGTCCAGAATTGCCATGATGGGGATGTCCCGCGGGGGCATGGAAACCTACATTGCCCTTCGGGAGCTTTCTGACAGTAGCAAATACGGAGTCCTTCCGCAGATTCAGTGTGCCATTGTTAAGGGCGCGATTTCTCATTATCCTGACTGGTTAAAGGACATAGTGGATAAAAAGACTGCATTTCATGAAGCCTATGGCTATAATATGGCTGTCCCTCACATCGTCGCAGCCAAGCTGGCCGGGAATTTTGGGTGGGTATACCCGGATGATTTTTTTGACCCAGCAGATGATCCGGGCAATTACATAATTCAATTTTTTCCTGATGCAGCCAATTTTCCGGTTTGGAAGGATGAAGATATGGCAAATGATGACTGGCGGGAATCCGGGCTTGAAACTCCACCGGACTATCCCTACCAAGAGATTTACAGCGAAGAATATTATCATCGATCCGCTTATTTATGGAACCAGTTCTGGTCTGAAAATGACATCCCCTTGCTGATCCTGCACGGTAAAGGCGATACCCAGGTCCTGTGGCAGGATGCACAGGAAATGTATGACAAAATTACAGCTATAGGAAATGCCTCTCTGTATAAATTGAAATTGTTCGAAGACAGTGATAACAACTGCGGGGCTTGTGATTTTCTGGGACCTGATCTCGCAAAAAAATTGTATTGCGACCACTGGCTCATGGCATATGATTACGGCCGGGGCGAAACGCTACCCTGGCTGGCCCAGCACCTGAACGACGCCGAAGATTTCAGTTTCGGGGACGGAGATAGCGGTGGATGCTTCTGTGGTGCGATAACCCATTGACTTATGGGCGGCCCGGTGCTTCGGTTTTTATAGTTCTGCTGCCCGTGTTTCCGGCCTGGGAATCAAAACACCCGGGGTTGCGGAAAAGCTAAAGCGTATAAGGGATTTCCACGAAGGCATGTCTTTCGGGCGAGAAGTCTTTGGTGTTACGCGTGACAAGCCGGAGGTGGTGATATACGGCAAGGGCGGCCTGAAATGCATCCGGCAGCTTCCACCGGTTTTTTTGCCGCAGTTCTGCCGCTTTCTCCGCGATTTCCGGTTCGATGGAAAGAATTGTAAACTGGTAAAGGAAGCTTCTTGCCGTGTCCTTGTCCGCCCCGGAAATGCCGACCATGATTTCCGCGTAGGTGATCACGGACACGGCTGTTTTGTCCGGATCCAGTGATTTGATATACGCGGTTGCCGGCTCAAGGTCGTTTAAGTGATCAATTAAAATCACGGAATCCAGAAGCCGGTCAATCATGATCCCGATCCCATTCCGCCCTGAGCTTGTCCTGCCAGGCCAGGCCGTCGCCTTTTTCCCATATGCCGCGGGTTTGTTCGGCCAGTTCCCGGTAAAGCGCCCGGGACTCGTTTTCCCTCAACCGGCTGATGCCTTTTCGGATGGCCTCTGCCATGGAAATGCCCCGGGCTCTGCTGTAGGCTTCCAGCCAGTTCTTGTTTGACTCGGAAAGGGTGATAATGGTCCGTTTGCTGCCCATAGCTGGTTTCCTCCAAGTTTTGCTTCGATGTGATATATATACTTGTATATCACATAGGACCGAATGTCAAGCATGCCGGCTCAGAACCTGCCGGAGTTGCGGTTCGGATTCTCCTGCAGGATGGATGGTTTGCTGATTGTGGTCAATTTTCGGTTATCACAATCAAATCATTGCCTATGGTTTAATATCATGCTAATTAAACAAGTATGGCTAGTGAAAAACGAAATATTTTAAACCGACTGCTTCAAGTGTGGCCCCATGGTAGTGTTGCTGTAGCCTCCTGGCTAAAATCACAGGGTGTTTCTCAGCAGTTGGTGCATGAATATGAAAAAAGCGGATGGGTGCAGCGCGTGGGCCGGGGTGCTTACCTGCGCGTTGGCGAAGTCGTCGAATGGAGCGGGGGGTTGAACGCAGTCCAGAATCAACTGGGCCTCCCAATTCATGTATCGGACAAGACGGCGTTGCAGCTTCAGGGATACGCGCATTTCCTGCCATTTGGAAAAGGCGGGACCCTTTCGCTTTTTGGCCTGCCAGGAACCCGGCTGCCGGCTTGGTTTAAGAAAAGTGATTGGGGGGTGGTTCTTCGGTATACCACCGCCAGGCTTTTTTCCGGCACTTATGATATTGGATTGACACAAAAAGATATGGGTTCATTTTCTATCCGGGTTTCAGCTCCGGAACGATCTATAATAGAGCTTTTATATCTTGTTCCAAAGGAGGAATCCTTTGAAGAGGCTGGTTTGCTAATGGAAGGCCTGGCCACACTTCGGCCGGATTTGGCCCAGCGTCTTCTGGAACAATGCCGCTCAGTGAAAGCAAAGCGATTGTTCCTTTATCTTGCAGAACAGAGCAATCACTCGTGGTTCGACAAGCTGGAGAAAGCCGGGATAAACCTGGGAAAGGGAAAGCGGGTGGTCGTCAAGGGCGGCCGGCTAGATACCAAATACAACATAACTGTTCCCAGATCAGTTCTGAAGCGATAAGAACCGACGGAAGGGGTATGAAAGACAGCCCATACTTTAACCAGGTTAGACTGATATTGCGTGTTATGCCGTATATAACGGCGGAAGAAGGTTTTGCCTTGAAGGGCGGTACGGCAATTAACCTGTTTATACGGGATATGCCGAGATTATCAATTGATATCGACCTGGTATGGTTGCCTCTTGAAACCAGGGGCGCGGCTTTGGATAATATCAACTCCGCATTAAACAGGATTGCGGATTCGATTCAAAACAGAGATCCCGGCATTATAGTTAGAAAGAGCCGTTTGCATGGCACGAACCATATTTTCAGGCTTGCAATAGGCACTCAGGGGGCCATGATCAAAATTGAACCGAATCTGGTCATTCGGGGGACAGTCTTTCCTTGTGAAACAAGAGATCTGTGCAGGGCGGCAGAAGAGTTGTTCGAGCTGACAACCACCGCGACTGCAGCTTCCATGGCTGATTTATATGGCGGAAAGTTGTGCGCCGCCTTAGACCGTCAGCATCCGCGGGATATCTTTGATATTAAAGTGCTGATGGAGAAGGAGGGGATAACAGAGAAGATCCGGACTGCTTTTATCATTTACCTGGCTAGCCATGACCGGCCTATGAACGAATTGCTTGATCCCAACAGGGTTGATTTTCGTGCTGCATATGAGAAAGAGTTTGCCGGAATGACCCTCAGGCACGTGGATTACCAAGAACTGGTTAGCGATCGTGAACGTATCATCCACACAGTGAATCAATCATTGACGGAAAATGAGAGAATTTTCCTTCTTTCCGTTAAACAAGGGCAGCCGGATTGGCAGCTTTTGCCAATATCGGGACTTGGCCGGCTCCCCGCTGTTCAATGGAAGCTGATAAATATTCAAAAAATGAGCAAAGCCAAGCATA
>CAZTHW010000059.1:0-13093 GCA_964613595.1 uncultured Desulfobacteraceae bacterium
CCCATACGGGTTGCAGACAGGGTGTTAAACGAGCACTTTGGCGGGACTTACATGGCATACCTGGCTTTCCGCCCCAAGGACGCCCCCCGTATTCCGCCGCGGGAACTGGCCGAGAAACAGCCTGACCGCCAGGAGTCCCGGCAGGAATCCGTGGGGAGCGGACCCGCCCTTCCCGGCGGCTTGAACGGCGGCAGTGAAAAAAGCGGCAGCAGCCCGGCGCTTCCTTCCGGAATGGGGGGCAGTTCGGGTGAAAACGAAAAATCCGGCCCGGCGCTTCCGGGCGGTCTGGGCGGCAAGCCCGAGACAGCGCCGGAATCCGAGCCCGCAGCACAAGCGGAAAGCCCGGGAGATTCGCAAAAAGCACAGATTTTCAAGGATCCGGCCACGCTTCGCTGGATCGGGGCGCTGGAAAATTATATGCACAGCGAGCTGGGCGGCCTGGTGGGCAAATCCAACTCGGTCACCGATATCGTCGAAACCGTCCACCGGGAGCTCATGGTCGGCGTGGAACGCGACGGCCGCGTGATCACCCGCAAGGAGGCCATGCGGGTTCCGGACAGCCCGAATGCCGTGGCACAGACCCTGCTCCAGTTCCAGAACAGCCATCGGCCCCAGGACCTTTGGCATTTTGTCACGCCGGACTACCGCACGGGCGTGGTCTGGCTGCAGCTCACCAGCGGGGACAACCGGGATATGAGCGCCGTGGCCCGGGGTGTCAATGACTGGCTCAAATTCTGGGACGCCGAACCGGCCGAGGCCAGGGCCATGGTGGCGCAAAATCCCGAACGCTTTCGCGGCGTGCTGCGGTCCGTGGCCCGGTATATCGAGCAAAGCGGCGGCGATGCGGCCGGCATTGACAACATGATTGCCCAATCCCCGGCAGAGGCGGTGACCCCGCTGAAAAAATCCATGGCGGACCTGGCACCGTCTTTCGAGCTGAAGCACGACTGGTTCGGCCTGACCTACATTAACGTGGTCTGGCAGGAAAAGATGGTCACGGGCATGGTCAAGGCCCTGCTTGGCAGTTTTCTGGCTGTTTTTCTGATGATGACCCTGTTGTACCGCTCCGCGCTCTGGGGCCTGCTCTGCATGGCGCCGCTGACCGTGACGATTGCCATGATATACGGGCTGATCGGATTTATCGGCAAGGACTACGACATGCCGGTGGCCATACTCTCGGCGCTCAGCCTCGGGCTGGCGGTGGACTATGCCATCCACTTTCTGACCCGGAGCCGGATGATGTACGTGGACTACGGCTCCTGGGAAAAAACCGCTGGGCCGGTCTTTGGCGAGCCCGCGCGCGCCATTGCCAGAAATGCCATTGTGGTGGGTATCGGATTTCTGCCGCTGCTGCTCGCACCCTTGGTGCCTTACCAGACCGTGGGGATCTTTATCGCCGCCATCCTTTTTCTGGCCGGCGTGAGCAGCATGCTGATCCTGCCGGGAGCCATGACGCTGCTGGAGGGCAAACTGTTTCCGCGCACCCTGCGGGAGTGCACCATGTGCAACCGTACCACGTGCATCATCGTCATAATTGCCGCTGCGGCACTGATATATATCAACGTGCAGCAGTACCTCCAGTTGAAATGGACCGTTTACACCTGGATCGCCCTGCCGATCATGGTCGTGCTGGCGGGCATCTGCGCCTGGCGGTCCCGGGGTGAAAAGACCGTGACCGAAGGTTTTGCTGAAAAAGAGGATCAATCCTGAAAGGAGTGCAAGGCCCATGAAATTCAAACTTATACCGATTATTCTGGCCGCGGCGGGTCTGATTGCCGGTGCCGGCTGGCACGCAGATGCCCGGGCACAGGAAGACGCGGGAAAGACGCCTTCCGTGGAAGCTATCGTCAATCGCGCCAACCGTGCGGCCTATTACCAGGGTCAAGACGGCCGGGCGGATGTACGAATGCGGATCATCGATGCTCAGGGCCGGGAACGCAACCGGGAGCTGACAATACTGCGCCGGGACAACGCGCCGCCCGGAGATAAGGCCGATCAATACGGTGAGGACGAATATACCGGGGATCAGCGATATTACGTATATTTCAAGGCGCCATCGGATGTGCGCAATACCGTGTTCCTGGTATGGAAGCA
The DNA here is from genome assembly GCA_964613595.1 of uncultured Desulfobacteraceae bacterium. Taxonomy (GTDB): domain Bacteria; phylum Desulfobacterota; class Desulfobacteria; order Desulfobacterales; family Desulfosalsimonadaceae; genus Desulfosalsimonas. Next base: position 2,095 of record CAZTHW010000059.1, read on the forward strand.
CGTGGATGTGGATCAAAATGATGATCGGTGGCTTTACCTGCCGGACCTGGACCTGGTCAAGCGGATTTCGGCCTCGGATAAGCGCACCAGCTTCGTGGGCTCGCATTTTTTCTACGAGGACATCTCCGGCAGAAATACCAACCTGGACGAACACGAGTTGGTCGATGTCACGGATACGTACTACATTCTCGACAACACCCCGAAAAATCCGGATAACGTGGAGTTTTCCCGCTACCGGATGTGGATTCACAAGGACACCTTCCTGCCCATTCAGATCGAGTACTATGACGAGCGCGGAGAGGCCTATCGCAGGTACACGGTGGAAAACGTCTCCCGGCCGCAGGATTATATTACCGTGACAAGGGCAAAAATGGCGGATCTGCAAAGCGGCGGCCATACCATTGTTGAATACACGGATGTGGAATATGACGTGGGCCTGCCAAAGGACATTTTTGCCGAGCGGTATCTGCGCAAGCCGCCCATGAAACACATCAAGTAGAAAAACGGGTGAAACGCTGTGTATACGGCATTCTACCGGTTCACGAAGCCGATCCTCGCAGTCGGCGTATTTGTCGTATTCGTGCTGGGCGCCGCTGTTTGCCCGGCCCAGGAGCCGGCGCTGCCCGAGGGGATGAAAACCGACCAGGAGCAGACTTCCGGGACGGGACCGGCCCTGCCTTCTGGATTGGGCGATAATACGGAAAAACCGGACTCTGACGCCCCCGGTCTGCCTTCGGGCCTGGGCGGCGAGTCTGAAGACACGGAACAAACACCGTCAGACCAAACCCCGAAATGGCAGATGCCCGAGGCAATCAATGGTTTTGTCGAAGCCCGGGGCGGGCTGCGCGTTCATGATGATCCCGTCCACGATGATGTGTCCCTGGCTGAAACACGCCTGCAGCTTTCCTATGACAGATCCGTTTCCGCCTATATTCCCAGGGGCCGCTTTCGGACCACTGCTGACCTAATTTTTGACGCCACTGTAAGCGACCATGATAACGCGGACCTGGAAGAAGGCACCGGGTTTTTGGATCTGCGGGAGTTCTGGCTTTCCTTTACCCCGGTGGATTTTGTCGATATCCGCGCCGGCCGACAGATCCTCACATGGGGCACGGGAAACCTGGTGTTTTTAAATGACCTGTTTCCCAAGGATTATCAATCGTTTTTCCTGGGCCGGGACCTGAAATATCTCAAGGCGCCTTCGGATGCGGTCAAGGCTTCGATTTACGGCAATGTCGCAAATGTGGACATCGTCTATACCCCGCGGTTTGATTCGGACCGGTTTCCGGACGGCTCCCGCCTGTCGTTCTACGATCCTTCCCTTGAGGGCGGCGGCTGGCGCGGCGAAGACAACCCCGTGGACACCCGGCGGCCCGATGACTGGTTCGAGGACGACGAGATCGCGGTTCGGGTATACCGCAACGTCGGAGCCTACGAGTTGGCCGCATACGGGTATCACGGGTTCTGGAAGGGGCCCTCCGGGACCGACCGGGTCACCGATGAGCGCATATTCCCGGAGCTCAACGTGCTGGGCGCCAGCCTGCGGGGAACGCTGGGGCCGGGAATTGCCAATACCGAATTTGCCTGGTATCACAGCGAAGACGATGAGGACGGCAGCGACCCGTATGTGGAAAACAGCCAGATGCGCTATCTGGTCGGCTACGAGCAGGAGGTGGCAACAGACCTGACCCTGGGCGTGCAGTATTACGTGGAATACATGTTGGATTATGACGCCTACGAGGAGAGTCTCCCTCCGGGATTTCCCAAGCGGGACCAGGCCCGGCAGTGGCTGACCCTGGATCTGACACAAGAGCTGATGGCCCAGAATCAGCTCGTGCTCAGCCTGTTTACCTTTTATTCGCTTTCGGCAAACGAGTTCTATTTCCGGCCCAAGGCAATTTATGACTATACAGACCACTGGCAGTTCCGGGCCGGGGCCAATATTTTCATGGGCGGGCGCACGGAGTTTTTCGGTAGGTTCGAGCAAAGCAGCAACGTGTATGCGTCCGTGCGCTACGGCTTCTGATTACAGCGGGTAGCGCGCCACAAAGGTCGTTTCGTGATCCGCCTGCTATCCGGAACCCAGCAGATGAAAGAAGCGCTGCACGAATTTTCCGGAAACCACGTCGCACAGTTCAAATTCCGGCGGTTTTTCCTGCGTTTGTCTGCCCAGGAAAGCCCGCAGGATGTCTGAGGAGAGCGTGCGGAGTTCTTTTTCCAGTTCAGCCGGAACCTGTTGATCCGCACGGTCAAATACCCGGCACTGGGCCGGTCTGAACTCATAAAGCTGGCACTGGTTGTCTTTGAGCAGCGGGCAGGCCGCGCCTTCTGGTTGCAGGGCGCAGTCGATGCACTCCCGGCGCAGCGCCCGGCTGAATTCCGTGTTTATGGCGAACTGCAGATACGCGGCTTCTGCCAGGGACATCCGGACTGTGTCATAGCAGCATTGTGCGTGGTCTTTGCCGCATTTCGGCGTGGTTGCCTCCGGGATGCCGGCTTCAACCTGGTCCAGAAGGATTGCGGCCTGGTCCAGGTAAGGCCGCATGTCGACCTTGAAACCTGGGATCAGCGAGGGTTCAGAGCTCTGCAGGGGCGTTTCCTTTTTTTCGTACTGGTGCAAAAAGCGTTTCTGTGAGTGTTCCGTGGGCTGGGAGCGCAGGCCGCGCATTTTTCTGCTTGCGCTTTTCCGGTCCAGCCCCTTGCGCAGCAGGTAAGAGAAAATCACCGTGCCGGTCCTGCCGATGCCTTGCCGACAGTGCACAAGCACCTTCTTGCCCAGGTAGATGGACTCGTCGAGCCAGTCCAGGGCTTTTTCCAGTTCGCCCACATCCGGAAATCCTTCATCCATAATGGGCAGGAAGTAGACCTCAAAGCCTTTTTCCTCCTCGAACCGGGCCAGCGCCTCGATTTCCATGCACAGGTTCATGATCGCCTTGATCCCCTGTTTTTTGATGCTGTCCAGTTCGTCATGGCTCATGGGGGCGTGGCCCACAGCCAGTTGCGGGGTGATCCAGGTCAGGGGATAGACCGGTTTTTTTTTATCCTTGAACAGGGAAAACATCACGGACTTCCTGGATAATGGATTCTGCAAGGGGCTCGACTTGCTTTTGATCCTGGAGGCGCATGTCCAGCAGCACGGTTTTGCCCAGCACGATGCCGAGCCGGCCCAGATTGGTGCCTGTATCAGCCGGCGAGCGGCGGTCAAAGGATGCCTCGAGCATATCCGCAGTGGTGCTCACGGAAAACCGGAAATGCACAAGAACCGACCGGATCAGTTCAATCCGGAAAAAGCGCTGCTCCGGGTTTCCGCCGCCGCCCTTGAAGCTGAAGTGGATGTAGTTTTGCCCGGTCTGCGGGCTGACAAGCGCGTCAAGCACGGCAAAATGGTACCCGAACCGGAGCAGGGCATGCAGGTATTCTTTGTCGACAATGGCGTAGCTGCTGAAAAGCGTGGATTTCTCCACGTTGACAAAGTCCGCAGAGCTCTTTGCATACGCGTCCCAGTCATAGTGCAGGATGTCCTGATCCCACTGAACCGCCGAAGACCCCAGTCCGGCAAAAAGCTGTTGCATGGGCCGACTTTTGATCTGCTCCAGGTGAACCGTTTTCATGGACCCGGCATCCGTTGTCAGCCCCTTGTGCACGTCCAGCACGTGCATGACCAAAGGGATTCCGGAAATCAGGCGCTTGGCCCCGTAGCTGTCCAGGCCCCGGCGGCCCACCAGGGAAAACATTTCCCTGACCCCGGCTTCATGCACGTAGCGTACGATATCATGCAGGCTTTTGCAGGCCTGGATGGAAAAATCCGCACCGCCCGGGTCCTGCAGATTCAACGGGGAAATATAGCCAAGCGCTTTTGACAGCATTCTGAGCACCGGGGTGTCTTTGGGTTTGTGCGCTCCGTCTTCGGTCGGCTTTGACGCAAAGCGGCGGCCGGACAGGACCACGCCCTGATCGCCGTCCAGGCTGACGGATTGTCCGTCTTCGAGTTTTCCGGCATCCGGGGCGTTGCAGATTACCGGTATTCCGGCCTCCCGGGCCACGGAGGCAAAATGGCAGGCCGGGCTGCCTTTTTCCGCGATCACGGCCCGGACCCGGGAAAGGACCAGGGTTAGTTCCGGGGGAAGCTCCCCGGTCACGAGCACCGCATCTGCCGGAATCTGTGCAGGCAGGCTGGGATCCTTCAGGTGATGCACCCGGCCGGATACCTGCCCGGAGCTGACCCATTGTCCCCGTGCAAGGACTTCCGCCTCCGGATAATCGGTCTCCTTTGATTCCGGTGGTTCTGCAGACATTCGCAGGGGCCTTGATTGGACAATGTGGATTCGGTGGTGCTTGTCCACGAGCCATTCCACGTCCTGGGGCGCGCCGAAAATATATTCCAGTGTCTGCCCGAAGCGAAACAATTCCGCCAGGGTTTGCCGGGGCAGGGGACAGGACTGCCCTGGATCATACAGCCGGTCGTGCCGCGTGTCAAATTCGGCCGTGGCCTGGCAGGTTTCTCCGTCCGCCAGTTTTTCCCCGCTGCCGGAAACCATGTACAAGGCGGCCTGTTCCGGGCGGTTCTGGTCCCGGGTGTAGAGAATGCCGCTGACTTCCGCTTCAATGGTGGGCATGATGAGCACCGCCATCGGGGTCATCAGGTCTGTAAACCCCTGGCTCATGCGGTAGTACAGGGCATGCGGGCTGTATTTGCTTGCCAGTACTTCTTTGTAGGCGTCAACCCAGTTTTCCGGGGGCACGTTTAACCGGCTTTCAAACTGTCCGGCAAATGATGCCTGCAGGTCCTCTCCCACGGCGCTGCTGCGCAGGGCCAGGGCGGTATCAGTCATCCCGTGCTGTTTCAGAGCTTCTGATACTTCGGTTTCAAGGGTTTTCGGCATTTCTGCCTGCATGATCCAATCCCGGATGCTTCGGCTCACCTCCGGGATGACCTCATGGTGATCCGGGCCGAGCCGGGCCAGTTCCTGCTGGATGGCGGGCAGAAGGCGATTTTTTTCCAGCAGCAGGCCAAAGGCGCGGGTGGTGATCGCTATGCCGGGCGGAATCGGCAGGCTGTGTTCGGTGCCAAGCATGGACAGGGTGGCCGCCTTGCCCCCGGCCAGCTCCTCGGACAATTCGGATGTCAGGGAAAGGACATGGGGCGGCGCGGTGGCGGGCGGATCTTCGGTTAAAGCGAGATTGACGTAAAAGGCGTATTTGCGGTGGTAGTTGCGCAGTAACGCGTATTTTACGGGATTAAAGGCTATCAGCGAATCAACCAGGTCCTGGATTTCAAGGTCCAGCAGGCCGCAGAGGTGCTTGATGTGCTCGCAATCACAGACCAGGCGTTTCTGCTTGATCTCCTCGAGCCGGGAGATGAGCTCCAGCGCGCTTCTGTCTCCCTGCCGGAGCCGCTGGAAAGCGGCGTACTTCTTCCGGATCAGCAGTCCGGGAAAGGCGGTTTGGAAAAACCAGTTTTCCAGGGTGTGCTTGATATGCGAGCGGATCTGCTGGCCCCGGGTCAGCGGAAGCTGACCGGCCGCGGATTCTCTGGGTTTTGCCGGCATCAGGCCGAACTCCGGTTTTCCAGTATACTGTGGACCTTTTGTTCAAGCTCGTTTTTGTCTATCGGCTTGACCAGATATTCCCGGGCGCCGAAGTCCATGGCTTCCCGGGCGGTTTCCAGGGTGGGATAGCCGGTGAGCATCAGCACTTCAATATCCGGGCCGGCCTTCTTGATCTGTTTTAAAACTTCCACGCCGCTCATTTTCTTGAGCTTGATATCCAGGATGGCGATGTCCACGCGCTGCTGTTTTGCATATTCCAGGGCCTGGTGTTCTTCGGTGAATACGGCCACGGAATGCCCCTTGCGCTCCAGGATCCGCTTGATCATTGCGCCGGCGTCCTCGACATCGTCAAGGACCATGATTTGGCTCATAATATACCTCCGGATCGAATCATGTTTCCTGTTCGTGCCGGGACAACCCCAGCTCTTCGCATTCCTCTTCGGGTAGTTTCATGTACCAGAGCGGCAGTTCCACCAGGAACACGGTTCCCGGGCCCAGGGACGTGTTCCGGTCTGTCACGGCCTGCAGGTATTCCTTGGGCGCGGGACTCAGCACATTGATCCTGCCGCCGTGATCCTTGATGATCCCGAAGGTTACCGACAGCCCCAGGCCGGTGCCCCGGCCCACGGCCTTGGTGGAAAAAAACGGATCAAAGATCTTGTTGATGTTTTCCTGCTTGATGCCCGGGCCGGTATCGGTCACGGTAATGGCCACGCGCCTTCGATGGGCGCACAGCTTGGTTGTGATCCGGATGTATCCGTCCTGCTCTATGGCATCAAAAGCGTTGTTTAAAAGATTTAACCACACCTGCTTTAACTTGTCCTTGTCCCCGTCGATATCCGGAATGTTGGGGTCAAAGTCGGAAAGCACCTGTACCCGGTTCAGGCCGAAGGTATGCTCGACAAGAGAGATCACCTCCTGGATGGATTCATTGATGTTCACCTCTGTCTTGGTGGTCTGGCTCTGCCGGGAAAAGCCCAGAAGATCGGACACGATATTGCTGCAGATCTTGGTCTGCTTTTCAATAATGCGCAAATCCCCGGCCATCTGGCTGTCTTCGTCGACGTCCTCGAGCAGCATCTGGACGTATCCGAGTATGATGCCCAGCGGCGTATTGATTTCATGAGCCACGCCCCCGGATATCCGGCCGAGATCCTCCATTTTCTGGGACTGCACCAGTCGCTCCTGGTATTGCTTGATCACGGTGATGTCCCGGGCGGTAAGCAGAAGTCCGGAGATGCGGTCCGCGGTATATACCGGCACCTTCAGGATGTGAAACCAGATCGCGGTTTCCCCGTGGGTCACGCTGATCTCCTTGGACAGCGGCTTGCCGGTCTGCAGGATCTGCATGTCCTCGTGATAGTTCTGATCGGCCTGGGATTCGGTGAAAATGTCAAAATCGGTCCTGCCCAGGATATCTGCCTCGCTGAGCTTGAAATAAGCGCAAAACGCCTTGTTGACCGCCTGGTAAACCAGGTTTTCGTCCTGCAGGGCCACCAGGTCCGGGGTGACATCCAGGGTGGTGCGCAGCACCTCCTTTTGATGCGACAGTTCCTTTTCCGTGTTCTGGAGCTGCCGGATCCGATCATCCAGGGTCATGGCCATGTAGTCAAACGCCTCGGCCAGTTCCTGGATTTCATCTCCGGCATTTTTCTGATACACGGCACAGTTCAGGCAGCTGAACCGGCCTTTTTCGTCCAGGTCTGCTTCGTCTTGCGGCAAATGATATGACGGGCACAGTGTGCCGGCAATGTACCAGCATCTGCGCCGGGTATCGCCGTAGGCCGGGCAGGAGGTGGCCCGGCAGTTGTTGATTTCCCAGCACTGCCGACTGAGTTCGGGGGCGGAGTTTACGCTGAGGTTGCCTCTGACCATTTCATTGGCTGAATCGGTCAGCGTCCGGATGCGGTTGGTAAATCTCGAGGAAAACCAGCAGGCCACGATCAGGGCCAGAATGGTGATTCCGCCGGTGAGTCCGAAAATCCAGAGGCTCAGCCGCTGAATCATCGCCTCGAGCCGCTGCCGGTGCATGCCGATACGGACCGTGCCCAGTTGATTTTCATTGATTCGTATGGGCCGGGCAAAATCATAAATCGTGCTCTTTTCCGTTTGCAGCAGCATGTTTTCGGAGCGGTTTGCAGGCGGATTCCCTTCATATACATCCAGAAGCGCCACCGGGAAGCCCTGGTCAAAGGTGTGCACCAGAACCCGTCCGGCCCGGTCCATGATAAAGGCGTAGGCAAGATCCGAGTTGGCTTGGTGCATCTCGTTGACCAGGTTTTTCAGGCGCAGAAAATCCCTTGCCAGCATGGGTTCTTCAGCCCTGTAGGCCAGGCTGGCGGCCAGCACCCGGCCCCGGTCCTTGCTTTCCCTGGTCAGTTCCGTGGCGGCGATATGCGTGCCGATTGCGCCCAGTATCAGGCCGAGACAGACAATCACGGCGGAAAGCCCCAGGTGGAACTTGGTCCGGAGCTTCATCCGCTGTATGGAAAAAAGTCTCCTAATCACGGGGCATCACCTCGACCTTGCGGATCAGTTCACGGATTGGATCGAAATCCGGGTCAGATGCCGGGATAATTCCCCGGAAGTGGGCCAGTTCAAGTATCTCGCGATGTTCCGGATTTTCGGCATCCAGCGCCAGCAGGGCCTGCTTGATCTTTTCGGCCGCATCCGGATCCAGGCCTTTTGCGGCGGCATACACCCAGCTCGGAAAACGCTGCGTATTGTCCAGCACTCGGATGGCATCCAGGTCCACCCGGTCTTTGACCAGTTCCAGGGTGCCTTCCCGGATGGAGCCGATATCCACTTCCCCCAGGTAGACGGCAAAGATCTGGTAGATGGGCAGTTCGGTTTTTTCAGAAAGATATGCCACCAGCCGATGGTGCCTGGCATAGGAGACCCTGTGGGAATACTGCGGCAGACACGCATAGGTCAGGGAATCGAACACCCTTTGGGTCTGGATCTGCTTGCGCTTGCTTAAATCGACCTTCCGGGCGGGTTCACCCGGATCGCAGGCGGGCACCAGGAGCAGAGCACACAGCAATGCCGGCAGGAAAAAATTGCGAAAAAACACAAAACAGGCTTTCATTTTCATTTTGTTACCAAACCGGGTGCGGGAAGTCAATGCAGGCCCTCGGAGCAGGCCAGGCCCCATGCAGAAAATCCCGGACCTCACCCTTCCACGGGCCGACGGAAACCATGATCCGAGTGCCCGCCAAGATATGCAGGTCAAAGGTGAGTGCCAGGTTCAGCTCGGCCACCACTTCCTCCCAGGGTGCCCTGTCCGGCCGTTAACGGTTGCAAAAGCACTTCCGCATGCCAGATCGCGGGCCGCGGCAAAACCGATGTCGACGGTCGAGCCGGTCACCACCGCTTTTTTGCCTGTCAAACCTATATCCATCAATGTCTCCCTGCATTTCAAGGGTTATTGTTCGGTCCGGGATTCCGGGTAGCGGTTTTGGGCCTGCCAGTCGACCATCCAGCCGGGATACTCCCGGGGCAGCTCGCTGACTTCATTGAGCCGGGACAGCTCGTCGCCGGAAAGGGTCAGCTCGGGTGCGGCCAGATTGTCGGCAAGCTGCTCGCTGTTTTTGGCGCCGGTGATCACGCTGGTGACCACGGGCTGGTGCAGCAGCCAGGCAAGGGCCACCCGGGCAACGGATGTGTGGCGCGCGTCTGCAATCTGCCGCAGGACATCCACCACGTCAAATACCCGTTCCTTGTCCACCGGCGGAAAATCGAATTTGGAGCGGCGTGCGTCCTCCGGGCCCTGGCCTTCACGGGTGAACTTGCCGGACATAAGTCCGCCTGCCAGGGGGCTCCATACCAGCAGCCCGATCTGCTGATCGGCTATCAGCGGCACCAATTCCCGCTCCAGGTCGCGGGCGCCGATGCTGTAGAACGCCTGCAGGGTTTCAAAGCGGTGCAGGTTGTATTTGTCCGAGATCCAGAGGGATTTTGCCAAATGCCAGGCCGCCAGGTTGGAGCACCCGATGTAGCGCACCTTGCCGGAGTGTACCAGGTCGTCCAACGCCCGCAGGGTCTCTTCAAGCGGTGCCAGCGGGTCAAAGCCGTGGATCTGGTACAAGTCGATATAATCGGTGCCCAGCCGGCGCAGGCTGTCTTCGACCGCCTGCATGATGTGGCCCCGCGACAGGCCTACCTCGTTTGCCCCGGGTCCCATGCGGCCGTGCACCTTGGTGGCCACCACCACATCCTTGCGGCGGTTTCCAAGAGCCTTGCCCAGCATTTTTTCGGATTCGCCCTCGGAGTAGACATTGGCCGTGTCAAAAAAATTGATTCCTGCATCCAGAGCTTTTGAGACCAACTCGTCTGCGATCTCCTGTGGCTGCGTGCCGACGACCTCCCAGAATCCCTTGCCTGCAAACGTCATGGTGCCAAAGCATAATTCGGATACCAGCAGTCCGGTTCGGCCAAGCGGTTTGTATCTCATGCTGCCTCCTTTTTTTATTCGGGTAAAAATTTTGATTGCCAGTACGGCGCGCTATTTGTGTACAAAGCGAACACGTCTACTAAGAAAGGTTAATCCTGAAATTGCTGAACGCAATTCCCGGGACGATTGTGCGGCATAAAGGGCAAGATCGAAGGCATCCGGCCGGGCGGCCGGCGCAAAAGGAGGTCAGCAGACAACAATAACGCGCAGGGAAAATGCGGGTGTAAATCAGAAAGACGAGGCGGGGCAGGGCAGCCGCGATTGTGCGGTCGGCTGCGCGGCAAAAAGACGCGGTCTGCTGTCGGCTCCCCCCACCGGAAGGCACTTTGCTGGAAGGTGTTTTTTTGTGTTTTACGGCTTTATTCGAATCGGCGTGTTAACGTCCACAGCCCGCCAGATTTCGTCCATCTCAAAATTTGTCACGGCGATGCAGCCGTCGGTCCAGTTAAAGAGCTGGATAATTTCTGCCGACAGCCGATCGGCACCGTTTTTCTGGCCGTGGATCATGATGGCCCCGCCTGGGTTCACTCCGCGTTTTCTGGCGGCTTTCCGGTCATCCGAGTTCGGATAGGAGATGTGGATGGATTTGTAAAATTCGCTGTCCGGATTTTTATAATCCAGCACGTATAACCCCTCGGGTGTTCGTCCGTCGCCTTGCTGCCGTTTATGCCCGATGGGATTGCCGCCCAGGGCCACGCGATATTCCTTTATGACCTTGCCGTCTTTTCTTAAAAGAAGCTTTGATTCCGATTTGACAACCACGACAATCTCCGCTTTCTGCATTCCAAGGCAGGTCGCTGGCGTGACAAGAAGAATGATGACAGCAAGTATTCTCATGGATTGGCGCATCATTTCACGTTTCATCGCTTTTCAGCAGCGGCAGCGGCTTCCCTCTGAGCCGGGGATCCCCGCAGAATATGCTAACCGCTTTTCTATACATGTATACCTAGTGCCCGAACGAAAACCAGGATTTTTTGTCAAGATCAAGGAAGGCGAA